>NZ_CP110232.1:1800000-2100000 GCF_029144185.1 Vagococcus intermedius
TGAGACGATACCACGGTGAATAACTACTGGACGATGATTATTTTCACCATCTTCACCCACATATGTTAAATCAAAACGTTGTGGTAATAAGAAGTCCAGTTGAATTGTTGATAATGTTTCTTCAATTCCCATTGCTGTTTTAACTTGAACATCTAGTTTAGGTCCATAAAAGGCTGCTTCACCTTCTGCTTCAACATACTCTAAGCCCATTTCATCAACAGCTTCTTTAAGCATTTTTTGAGCTTTTTCCCACATCTCGTCATCATCAAAATATTTTTCAGTATTTTCTGGATCACGATAACTTAAACGGAATTTATAATCTGTAATATTAAAATCTTCGTAAACAGCTACCATTAATTCTAAGGTACGTTTAAACTCATCTTTAATTTGATCTGGTCGGACAAATGTATGCCCATCATTTAAAGTCATTTCCCGAACACGTTGTAATCCTGATAACGCACCACTCTTTTCATAACGATGCATCATACCAAGTTCAGCAATACGGATCGGAAGTTCACGGTAACTATGAACCTCATTCTTATAAACCATCATGTGGTGTGGACAGTTCATAGGACGCAACACTAACATTTCCCCATCACCCATATCCATTGGTGGGAACATATCTTCATGATAGTGATCCCAATGTCCTGACGTCTTATAGAATTCTACGTTGGCCATAATAGGTGTGTAAACATGTTGATAACCTAAGCTAATTTCTTTATCAGTGATATAACGATCAATTGTTCGACGAATTGTAGCGCCATTTGGCAACCAGAATGGTAAGCCCAAACCAACATCGGCATTAGTCATAAATAGACCTAACTCTTTACCTAATTTACGGTGATCACGCTCTTTCATTTCCTCACGGAATTTAAGATAATCTTTTAAATCCTTTTTATCAAAAAAGGCTGTTCCATAAATACGTTGCATCATTTTATTATCAGAATTTCCTCTCCAATAAGCCCCAGCTACTGATAAGAGTTTGAAAACTTGGATACGACCTGTTGATGGCACATGAACTCCACGGCATAAATCAACAAAATCACCTTGATCGTAAACCGTAATTTGTTCATCTTCAGGTAAATCTGTAATTAGTTCTACTTTATAAGGATCTTCTTTAAATAATTCCAAAGCTTCTGCTTTAGTCACTTCTTTTCTGACGATTGGGTTGTTTTCTTTAACAATCTTCATCATTTCTTCTTCAATTTTTGGTAGGTCTTCTTCTGAAATTGGATTTTCACCATTATCAGTATCATAATAGAAACCATTTTCAATAGCTGGTCCTACGCCAAAATGAATTGATGGGTATAAGCGACGAACTGCGTTCGCCATCAAATGTGCTGACGAATGACGTAAAATTTGTAAGGCATCTTCATGATCTGCTGTAATAATTTCAATTTCTCCATCTATTTCCAAGGGACGAATTAAGTCAACTAACTCACCATTAAATTTACCTGCTAATGCTTTTTTTGCTAAACTTTTACTAATACTTTCAGCCACATCTTTTGTTGAAATACCTGCCTCAAATTCTTTGATGGCACCATCTGGAAATGTAATTTTGATTTCTGACATATTATTTCCTCCTAATTTAACTTATCTTTATTTTTTGAAGATCTTCAAAAAGCCACGACCAGCCAAATAAAAAAAGTCCTAATACTTTGTTATTCAACAAAGTATTAGGACGACATTATCGTGGTTCCACCTAAAATTCAGTGTTACTTATAGTAACTACATTACCATAAATAACCCTCTTCAATACGCGATAACGGAGCGACCGACTTAGTTTCGGACTAAATTCTTGAAAGTGGTCAATCATTGGGCTTATCTGGGAAAATTTCAGACTAGTTTTCCCTCTCTGATAGATAGCAAAACAATGAAAGGTGTCTTTCTCATTGATCTTCAAATATATAACTTCATTTAACCATGAAATTACTATTTTAGCAAGCATTAACCACCTAGTAATTCTGTTTAAATATTAATCTTGAAAAGCTAAACTCTTTCCTGCTAAACCATAATTTTCTTTTTTCATATCATTGACAATAATGCTAACATTTTCACGCTTAGCACCAGTTGTTTTAACAATTGCCTCAGTAATTTCTTTTATCATGGCTGCTTTTTGTTCAGGTGTTCGACCTTCCATTAATTGGACAGTTACAATTGGCATCTTGATTCCTCCTTATAATAAAGTTAAACTTATTATAAGTGAAAGTTCAAATTGACGACATAGTTTTTTCATAATTAATCTGAATATTGTGTATTTTTTAACAAAATTACTCAAATAATAACTATTTCATCATACTTTAACTAACTTTAATAAGTAAACTATTAATCAAAGGAGTGAGTCTATGAAAAAAAGAACAAAACTATTATTATCAGTAGCAATTATTGGACTAATTTATTCAGGGGTAACGGTTAGTTTAATCAATCGTTCACACCATGATTTAACATATAAAAATGCCGATTCTTTAATTATTTTAAATACCACTCACGAAGAAACTATTGGTAACAAAAAAAGTTTATTAACTGAGCAACTTGATACATCTATCACCTATCTTAAAAACAATCCCAAAACACAAGTTATTTCTTGTGGTGGGAAAAAAACTTCCAACAGTTCTATTACAGAAGCTCAGGCTATCAAAAATTATCTCACCGATCATGGTATTTCACCTGATCGTATTAAGCTAGAAGATAATGCAACTGGTAAAATGGAAAATCTTATGAATGCGAAGTATCACTATGACTTAGGAAAAACCGTCATTGCTGCAAATGATTTTCAAATGTATCGAACCAAACTACTAGCTAATCGAATTGGTATTAAACCCGTTAGTGGTCTAAGTGCCCCTTCTACCAGTCAGCCCACTTTTAAAAAATATACCTCTGAGGTTGTAACACTTGGCTATAGTGTTATTTTTGATTGGTAAGTCTTAAAAACTCGTTTTATTGCTAATCTTATATATATTCTAAAACTAATTTTTTGTAAGCATTACTCTTTACTTATTTTTAGTAAGGTAATATACTAAGTAATGTAATCAAGTCACTTACTTAAACTAAAAAATAAAAGGAGTTTTAAATTATTATGACAACCTACATTTCACAACTCAAAAAAAGACGTTCAATCTACCATATTGGAACAAATGTTAACTTAAACGAAGAGGAATTAGAAACATTAATACAATCCGCTATTAAAGAAAGTCCCTCAGCATTCAATGCACAATCATCTCGTGCAGTCATCCTCTTTGGTGAGGCCCATACTAAATTATGGAACCTAGTTGAAAAAAATTTAAAACCTGTAACACCTACTGAAGCCTTTCCTAATACTCAAACTAAATTAGCTAGCTTTGCAGCTGGAAAGGGTACTATTTTATTTTTTGAAGATGTCGATGTTACAACCGCTCTTCAACAACAATTTGCTTTATACGCAGATAATTTTCCTTTGTGGGCTGAACAATCTACAGGTATCGCGCAACATTCTGTTTGGACAGCGCTAGCTGAACAACAGATAGGTGCGACTATCCAACACTATAATCCATTAATTGACTTAGATGTTCAAAAAGAATGGGACTTACCAACTAACTGGCGCTTAACTGGTCAAATGCCTTTTGGCTCAATCGAGACTCCTGCTGGTGAAAAAGAATATATGGCAGATAATCTTCGTTTCCGTACCTATAAATAAAAAAACCGTCCCTTAAAGGGACGGTTTTTTAACGCCATTGACGTGGACTCCACAACGTACCATCTAATTCGCCTTCCATTTTCTCTTGACGAAAAGCTTGTTCTTTCACCAAATCTAGAGTAGCTACTAGCAACGCTTTTTGCTTATAATCATTGCTTTGTGTTAATAGTAAACTTAATTCTTTTTCTAACCATTGTTTTTCCACTCTTATCACCTTCTTTTAAAATTCATCAAGTGTTTGTTTTAAATCCTCTAACAAATCAGCTTTTTCACCAACTGTCTCTATGATACTTTCTAACCTAGTAACTAGTTCTCCTGATTTTAAATGGGTCTGACTCTTAGATAATTCATGCAATAACCATTCTGTTCGTTTGGATAAACTTGTATCAGAATCTCCTGTAATATAGTAAAGGTAATCAACTAAACAACGCTGTTTATCTTTCTCAGATAAGTACATAAATTGATGAATACTAAATATCGGCAAATAGCGCATTTCAAAATGATTGGCCACCGCTTGATAAGGTCTCATTAATTCGTCTAAGGTAAAGCCAACTTTACCACCTGCTAAATAGTCTATTTGCCGAACTCCTACGGTTGTCACAATACCAAATTCCTTATCTTTTAATAAATTAGAACCAGTAAATTCAGTCAAGACCTGATCTTGCCATTCTTTCAATAAGGCCGGGGAACTGTACCAATACAAAGGAAATTGAAAAATCAGGCGGTCATGCTCTCTTACTAACTGACACTCACTTACTTTATCAATCTTTCCTTCTGGATACGCTCTTTCTAAATGTCTGATTGTTACTTCTTCCCGATTATCTAATCCTGCCAAAAAAAATTGTTGACTAGTTGACTCTGCTATATTTGGATGGGAAATAATGATTAATGTTTTCATGATATTACTCCTCCTACTCAAAACTTGAACTATTATCTCGATTATAACGGATGAGACATTTCTCGCCCATTAATTAGCTTCACACGGGAGTAAATGTCCGACTAAAAGTAGGTAGAAATGATCAAGTTCTGACATTTGATACTTTTTATCTTCTTGCCACCGACTAATAACAAAAATAGTTTCCACCAACTGACGCGCAATCAACTCATATTCTAGAGAAACTGCTAATTTATCGCTATTATTTATCAAATATCTTTTACCATCATGAATCATTCTTTCTTTGGCACAGTTAGTAATCAATAGCGTTCCTTCTATATCGTACTTCTGTGCCTCAATTAAATTTATCAAGGATGACTTTTGGTAAAAACTATCTGATAGCGTAAAAGGTGATTTAAATCGGTCGGCAGCTGTAATTTTAAAATAATCTTTTAATAATAAATCTAACCCATACTCAAATAACTGTTGTTTGTCTTGAAAATGATAATAGAAGCTTGTATGATGAATCCCTAATTTTTGGCATATCCCTCTAACACTGATTTCTTTATATTTATTACCTGTGATTAACAAGTCGTAAAAACCTTGCCAAATCAAGTTTTTTGACATACTGTTTCGCCCTCATTTCTCCACCGACACACGTATGAGATTGTCGGATGCTATTGCTCCATTTTTTTATTATACTTAACTTAACAACAATTAGAAAGAAAGAAGGAATGAAGTTGAGACGTATTAAATTATTTATTGCAATGAGCTTAGACGGTTATATAGCCGATGAGGATGGAAATATTAATTTTTTAAATAACTTACCTCAAGCTGAACCAGATCATACTTACGAAAATTTCATAAAAGAAATCGATACCGTGATTTTAGGGAGTACAACCTATCTTCAAATTATCAATGAGCTGTCTCCTAATGATTATCCTTATAAAAACATGACCTCTTATGTCTTAACCAGTCAAAAAAATCTCTTAGCTAAGGAAAAAGTAACCTTTATCAATCAAGAGGTGACCAGCTTAATTTCAGAATTGAAAGAGCAAGAAGGCGATGATATTTGGTTAGTCGGTGGGAGTAGTATCATCAATCCTTTAATTACAGCAGACTTAATTGATGACTACTATATTAGTATTGCGCCTGTATTATTAGGGGAAGGAATCTCATTATTTACTGAAAAAAAACAGCTAACCAACTTACATCTAGTCAGACAAGTGACACTCAATAGCATGATTCACACTCACTATCAAAAATAAAAAAACTGTCCCTAATTGAGGACAGTTTTTTTTATAAACGAGCTTCTAATTCTTTTTGTAACTCTTCAAAACCTGGTTTACCTAGTAGAGCAAACATATTTTTCTTATACGCTTCTACACCTGGTTGATCAAAAGGATTTACACCATTTAAATAACCAGATATTCCTACTGCTATTTCAAAGAAATACATCAAATAACCTAGGGTATAAGCATCCGTTTGCGGAATTGTTAATACAAAATTTGGTACATCCCCATCTGTATGAGCCAGCAACGTTCCTTCAAATGCTTTGGTATTAACAAAATCAATATCCTTACCTTGCAAATAACCTAAACCATCTAAATCTTTCGCCATCTCAGGAATAGCTAGTTCATGACGCGCTTTATCTACTTTAATCACCGTTTCAAAAATATTACGACGGCCTTCTTGAATATATTGACCTAATGAATGTAAATCAGTTGAGAAATTGGCACTTGATGGATAAATACCTTTTTGATCTTTCCCTTCAGACTCACCAAACAATTGTTTCCACCACTCTGAGAAATATTGTAAACTTGGTTCATAATTGATTAATAATTCTGTCACTTTACCTTTACGGTATAAAATATTTCTTAGGGCAGCATATTGATACGCTGCATTTTCCTCTAATTTATCACTGCTATAAGCAAGTCGTGCGTCAGCAGCCCCTTGCATTAAACCATCAATATCAGCACCACTTGCTGCAATCGGTAAAAGTCCAACTGCTGTTAATACTGAAAATCTTCCACCCACATCATCTGGAATAACAAACGTTTCCCAATCTTGTGCGTCTGCTTCAACTTTCACTGCACCACGCGCTTTATCTGTTGTGGCATAGATGCGTTTATTAGCTTCTTCTTGGCCATATTTCTTAACTAATAATTCCTTGAAAATACGGAATGCGATAGCTGGTTCTGTCGTTGTACCTGATTTTGAAATAACATTCACAGAAAAGTCACGATCCCCAATAACTTGAATCAAATCAGCTAAATAAGATGAACTGATACTATTTCCTGCAAAGAAAATTTGCGGTGCTTTGCGTTCAGACTTATCTAGTAAGTTATAAAATGAATGGTTTAAGAAATCTAATGCTGCTTTAGCTCCTAAATACGAGCCACCTATACCAATAACAACTAACACTTCTGAATCAGATTGAATTTTTTCTGCTGCCTTTTTGATACGTGTAAATTCATCTTTATCATAATTAGCTGGTAAATCAATCCAGCCCAAGAAATCACTTCCAGCACCTGTTCCCTCACGTAACTCATTGTGAGCAGCAGTTACTTGACTTTGCATATAGCCTAACTCTTGTTCACCAATAAATGAACTTACTTTAGAATAATCAAATTGAATATGTGACATGTTGTTGCCTCCTTCAAGTTTTTCAAAAAATATGCATTTAGCACTCTCTACTTTACGTTTTTTCTTGAATGATTTCAAGTAAACTACACTAAAATATGAAAATTTGTGCAATTATTCTCAAAATTCCTCGAGTTGTAAAAATACATCTATACCAATCCTTGGCTAACCATTGCGTCAGCTACTTTTGCAAAACCTGCAATATTAGCACCTGATAGCAAATCATCTTTTTGAGCATAACGCGCAGCTGTATCACGGCATGTTTCATAGATCTGTTTCATAATATCATTTAGTTCATTATCCACTTTTTCAAACGTCCATGGGACGCGTTGAGAATTTTGTGCCATCTCCAAAGCTGAAACAGCCACTCCACCTGCATTAGCAGCTTTACCTGGACAATAAATAATTTGATTTTCTTCGTACACAACAACAGCCTCTAAGTCACTTGGCATATTTGCCCCTTCGGCTACGATTTTAACGCCAGATTTAACTAAAGCTTTAGCTAATTCTTGATTAATTTCATTTTGTGTCGCACATGGTAACGCAATATCGTACTCTCCTTCATAAGACCAAACGGACTCACCTGGAATATAAGTTGCTGTAGGTTTAGAAATTATATAAGCTGACAAACGTTCACGTTTAACTTCTTTGATTTCTTTTAGCAATGCCACATCAATCCCGTCCGGATCAATAAGATAACCGCTAGAATCTGAACAACTTATCACCTTAGCACCTAAAGCTTGGGCTTTTTGAATGGCATAGATTGCTACATTTCCACTACCTGATACCATAACACGTTTTTCTGAAAATGAATCGCCCTTATCTTGTAGAAGATGCTTTACAAAATAAACAACACCGTAACCTGTTGCTTCTGTTCTAGCTAAGCTTCCCCAATATGTAAGCGGCTTACCAGTTAGGACACCGCCTTGATGACCATTTAAACGTTTATATTGACCAAATAAATAACCAATTTCACGTCCACCTACTCCAATGTCACCAGCAGGTACATCCATACTTGGACCAATATACTTTTGCAATTCAGTCATTAAACTTTGACAAAAACGCATGATTTCTGCGTCTGATTTTCCTTTAGGATCGAAATCACTTCCACCTTTTCCGCCTCCAATTGGCAAACCAGTTAAACTATTTTTAAATATTTGTTCAAATGATAAAAATTTCATGACACTTTCATTTACGGTTGGATGAAAACGCATGCCTCCTTTATAAGGACCAATAGCAGAGTTGTACTGAACTCGGAAGCCTCGATTCACTTGCCAGTTTCCATTATCATCTTGCCATGGAATTCTAAATTGAATCAAGCGTTCAGGTTCCAATAACAATTCTAAAACATTGCTTGCAATTAATTCCGGGTGCTTGTCTAAGTATGGGGCAATGGTTGGTAAAAATTCATGAATAGCTTGTAAAAATTCAGATTGACCAGGATTTTTACTCTCCAGTTTTTCTGTTAGCTTCGCTAAGTAATCAGTCGTTTGTGTCATTATGTTACCTCCAAGTTTTTATGGTTTTAAGTATAGCCGATTTTTTTTCAAAAAAAAAGAATTATCTCATTTAACTTTTTTATATTTTAATTTTTTGCCTAGTACGTCACAAATAACTTTTCATTTCCTTCATTATAGGGATATGGTAAACTATTTGGGAAATGGAGGTCATCACGATGACAAAAGATGTAATTGTAATAGGTGCCGGTACTAGTGGAATGATGGCGGCAATCTCTGCTGCTGAAAATGGTGCACGGACCTTACTTATTGAAAAAAATAAAAAAGTAGGAAAAAAACTACTATTAACTGGTGGTGGACGCTGTAACGTCACTAACAATCGACCAGCTGAGGATATTATTCAACATATCCCAGGTAATGGCAAATTTTTATATAGCGCTTTCTCTCAATTTGATAACCAACATATTATGGCTTTTTTTGAAGAGAATGGCGTTTCTTTAAAAGAAGAAGATCACGGTCGAATGTTTCCTGTAACAGACCGTTCAAAATCAATCGTTGATTGTCTGCACAATAAGATGCTAGAACTCGGGGTAGAAGTACTAACACAAGAAAGTGTCAAACGTTTATTAATTGAAGACACACGTGTTGTAGGGGTTCAGTTAGAATCTGGTCAACGCTATGTCGCGCCTTGCGTCATTGTATCAACTGGGGGGAAAACCTATCAACATACCGGATCCACTGGGGATGGCTACCGTTTTGCTAAAAAAGCTGGGCATACCGTTACTCATCTCTTCCCAACAGAATCACCTTTATTATCTAATGAACACTTTGTCTCTAAAAAGACACTGCAAGGATTAGCCTTACAAGATGTCACCTTGAGCGTTTTAAATCAAAAAGGAAAAGCTATTGTGAGTCATGAAATGGATTTATTATTCACTCATTTTGGCATCTCTGGACCAGCCGCTTTACGTTGTAGCATGTTTGTCAACCAAGAGCTAGAAAAATACAAAGATGTGCCAGTGTCACTTGATGCCTTGCCTCACCTGTCTCATGATGAAATTTTACAAGATATGCAAAAACGTCGACAAGAACATGAACAAAAATCAGTGAAGAATGCTTTGAAGAATTTATTACCTGAACGTTACCTAGACTATCTTTTACAAAAAGCTGGGATTGACCACAGTCTTCCAATCAAACAACTAGAGGACAAAGATCGAACTATTTTTATTAATCTCATCAAAGATTTCCGATTTACAGTGAATGGCACTTGGCCCGTCGAAAAATCTTTTGTAACAGGTGGTGGGATTTCACTAAAAGAAGTACAACCAAAATCACTTGAAAGTAAATTGGTCGACGGTTTATTCTTTACAGGAGAAGTTTTAGATGTTAATGGGTATACGGGCGGTTATAATATTACAGCTGCCTTTGTAACCGGACACGTCGCAGGAAAACATGCTGCTGAAATTTCCAGCTATTATAATTATTAAAAAGCGTTGATTAAACTTTGTAAGCCCCATCATTTTAAGCTATAATAGTCTTATAATAGAAGTAAATTTTATCTTTATTATTGAATTATTGACACTTACTTATAGGAGGGCTTTAGATGTTCAAACAAAAAAAGATTTACAAAACACTAGAAAATAGAAATTTCACCCCTGACAGTCTGTTATCAGAATTAGAAGAGATGAAAAAATACGATTTTGATAATGTTTCTTACACAGGCTTAAATTTAAATTTAGATATGCTGATGACACAACACATTCGCGATGAAAAATTTCAATTAATTGAAGTCCAAAATGGTTTAGCTAAAAAACCTTATACTACTTGGCAAAATGATTTAACGTTAGCTATCAATGTTTTCAATCATTTTATTGATTACACAAAGGAACACTTCAATACTTACTTAGCAGAAGCAAAAATCTATCAAGAAGAAACTGGGCATAGTCAAAGTTCTAGTGAGTTCAAAAATTATTTTGAACAAGGGAATGGCATGTATTTCCATGATGTGTTACATAGTGTTTTTGACATCTCACGTCGCTTAGATTTATCAATTGAAGATTTTGAAGAATCTCTTACTAGTGATGGTGAAGACTTAAATAATTATCCTTTACCTGAAAAACGCGCCTTCGAAGGCAAACGCTAAAAAAACTCTCCTAAAAGTACTTTTAGGAGAGTTTTTTTAGTTGGTCGTTAACGTTAAATCAGTAAAAGTTGCTCTAACAAGCTCACCTATTGATTTAGCAGAAACACTCATCTGTAGACCACGTTTACCGGCGGAAAGATGAATTTGATCATAATGAAGTGCGGTTTCATCGATATAAGTTGGATATAATTTCTTCATTCCAACTGGTGAACAGCCTCCACGAATATAGCCTGTTGTTGCTTCTAATTCTTTGAGAGGTAACATTTCTATTTTTTTGTTCCCACTACTTTTAGCAAGCTTCTTCAAATCAAGTTCACTATCTCCCGGAATAACTGCCACAACCGGACCAGTCTTATTACCAATAGTGACCAGCGTCTTAAACAACTCTCTAGGAGACTCCCCTAGATAATTAGCAACAGATATAGCATCTGCATGCTCTCCTTCTATAATTGGAAACTCACGCTCACTATATGCTATTTTTTTTTGCTCCAATAACCTAATGGCGTTAGTTTTTTGAATTTTTTTCTTCGCCATTATCTTCACTTCCTTGTTCTGCTAATTTTATTTTGGCTAAACTAAATAACCAATGTACTTCTTCAAATTTTAATTGCCCTGGAGCTGATACCTTAGAAAAACTAGTAAACGTTAAGTAAGAGCCGGTTATGCCCCCCACTAAACGACTAATCTTGCCTAATTCGCCCATCGCAATTGCAATTATTTTTATTTGACCTAGACATTGAAGTGTTTGCTGATTCCAATGTAATAAACGCCAGACATCTTCTTCAAACTCTGGCATCACTGCAATTTTTATCACATCAGGATTTATCTTCATAAAATCCAAAACTAACTTTTCTAAATAACTATTGGAAGGCGTTTCTAAAAAGTTATGATAGGAGGCAATAATTTGACAGTGTTGTTTGTTTGCTTCGACCAATACCTCATTAAACCACTCTAAAGGTCGTTTTGCCTCAATGTCTAACCAATCAACTAGCCCCGTCTTTAATAATCCAAGATAAGTCTGACGGTAACACTCCTTGCTTACACGAACACTACCACCTTCAAGATGGGTCCTAAGGGTGACTAATAGTTCTTTTTCAGCTAATATGACACGAATTTTTTGGAATAATCTTAATAATTCTTCTATGTCCATTTCGTTAACCACATAATCTAAGCGCCACTCCACCATGTCTACATCTGACTCTGCCATCTCTCGAGCTATCCTCAAAATTAAAGTTGGGTCCTTTTCAATAAGAGAGACACAAATTTTAGGAAACAATACGTTTTTATTTCTATTTTTTTGATCGGTCAGTTGCCCTAATGAAGACTGTGTCATCTATTTTTCATCCTTCCACGTATTAAAAGACTTGGTAGATCAAAACTTTTAAATAATTGCCTTCTTTAAACTTAGATGTTACGGCAAAATCAATTGGCAATCGATGGGTTTCAAGTCGTTTAAATCGACGGCCTTTTTGTTTCAGTGCACCTTCAACCATCGTCACATATTTATCAAAACTAACGTTAGCTGCATTTGTAGATGCAATTAATAACCCCTCTTCTGTTAGTAAGTCACTAACCTCTGCTACTAGGTCACCATAATTTTTTGCCACAGAGAATGTCCGTTTTTTATTACGTGCAAAACTAGGTGGGTCTAAGATAATCATATCAAAGTTAAACCCTTTGCGTCTAGCGTAATTAAAGTACTCAAATACATCCATGACAACGATTTTATTATTTTCAAGTGACAAGCCATTAACTTCAAACATTTCTTGCGTTTTTGGTAAACTTCTCTTTGCTAAGTCTACACTAACCGTTTCTGTAGCGCCGCCCATCGCAGCTGCTACAGAAAAAGCACCTGTATAGCTAAAGGTATTTAACACTTTTTTACCTAAGGCTAACCCATCTACTAATTTTCCTCTCACATCCTTTTGGTCTAAGAAAATACCTGTCATCATTCCCTCGTTTAGATAGGTAGCGTAAGAAATACCATTTTCTAAAACGAGTAAGGGCTCGGGTGCTTCCTGTCCAAAAATAATTTGCGATTCTGGCAGTCCTTTTTGCTCAAATCTAATTTTTTCATAGGCACCTTTTACAAAGTTGGCAACTTCTTGAAAAGCTAAAACCAAAAGGTCACGTTGTTTATAAATACTTTGGTTGTACCATGAAAAAACAGCAAACTCATCATATAAATCAATAGTCAAACCACCTAAACCGTCTCCCTCACCATTAAATAGACGATAGGCTGTAGTTAAATCATTATTTTTCAATGATTTTCTTTTAGCAAAAGCTTCTGTAAATAACTCGACAAAAAAGCAGTGATCTAAAATCTTAGTAGCATTATGGCTAACAACCCAACCCGCTCCTTTATTTTGTTCTCCTAAATAACCAGTCCCTAAATAATCATTTTTAGGCGAGACAAAAGTCACCCACTCACCAATGTTGGTAATGTCGCTGGCCTGTTGTAAATCTTCTTTCTGAATTAAGGGATACCCTTGTTGAATTTTTGAACTATTTTTAGCTGTCAATTTAATTTTCTTCATTATTATTCCCATTTCTAATAAAATTTTCTTCATACTTTTTTCGTATGATAGTGATGGTTCTATCTTACCATATTTCGTTGTCTTCGATAATAAGCACGTCTCATCTCCTTAAAGAAAACTATTGAAAAAAATATGAAAATTGACATTTCACTACTATTATTGGTAAAATAGAGGTTAAAGCATTGCTTAAAAATAAAATAAAATTCTTATACTAATACTATCAATTTTAATCATGAAAGGAAGTTATTTACTTGAAAAAATCTTATTATCCTAATTGGCTGAACACACGTCTGGGATTCTTCTCGCTGCTAGTTGTTCTCTTTTGGATAAAATCTATCTTTGCTTATCTAGTAGACTTCAATTTGGGAATTGAGAATAGTTTCCAATACTTTATACTATTTATCAACCCTTTTGCCACAACTATTTTTTTATTTGCAATTGCCTTGTATATAAAAAATCCTAAGATAGCTTATATTGTTCAACTCATCATTTACACACTGACAACTGCCTTATTAGTGGCTAATGTCATGTATTACCGGGAATTCACTGACTTTATTACTATTAACACGATGCTTGGTGCCGGGAAAGTTGCTAGCGGACTAGGAGAAAGTACCCTAAGATTATTTAGACCTTATGATTTTATTTACATTCTAGATATCTTTATTTTAATCGGGCTACTTGCTACTAAGAAAATAAAAATACAAGCAAAACCCGTACGTGCTCGTTTTGCTTTAGCGCTAACTACTTGTTCTATTTTCTTATTTTTAGGAAACTTATCCTTAGCTGAAACCAGTCGTCCTGAATTACTAAAAAGAACTTTTTCACGTGATCATATTGTAAAATATCTAGGTATCAATGTTTTTACTGCTTATGATGGCTTTCAAACTTATAAAGCTAACCAAACGCGGGCTCAAGCAAGTGAAAATGATGTCGTAACAATTGAAAACTATGTTAACCAACACCAAGTAAAACCGAATAAAGAGATGTTTGGTATTGCCAAAGGACGTAATGTCATTTATATCCACTTAGAAAGTCTTCAACAATTTATGATTGATTATAAATTGAAAGATGAAAATGGGGTAGAACATGAAGTCACGCCTTTCCTAAATAAACTCTATCATGGCCAAGACACATTTAGTTTTGAAAACTTCTTCCATCAAGTAAAATCAGGTAAAACAAGTGATGCGGAAACCTTGTTGGAAAACTCGTTCTTTGGTTTGAATCAGGGGCCTTTATTTACACAATTAGGTGATAAAAATACTTTCCAAGCAGCTCCTGCCATTTTAAAACAAGAAGCAGGCTATACTAGCTCAGTCTTCCACGGAAATACTGGAACATTTTGGAATCGTAACGAAACTTATAAACACTTAGGATACAATTATTTCTTTGATGCTAGCTATTACGATGTCAATGAAAATAATTCTTTCCAATATGGCTTACATGACAAGCCTTTCTTTAATCAATCTGTACAATATTTAGAACATTTACAACAACCTTTCTATACAAAAATGATTGCTGTATCCAACCACTATCCTTATTCAGAATTTAAAGGGGATGAAGCTGGATTCCCTATTCCAAACACGAAAGATACAACAATTAATGGGTATTTTGCAACAGCTAACTACCTTGATAAATCTGTTGAAGAATTTTTCAATTATTTAAAAGCCAGTGGGATTTATGATAACTCAATGATTGTCTTATATGGCGATCACTATGGCATATCAGACTCACGAAATCCTGATCTTGCTGAATTGGTTGGGAAAACCTCAGCGGACTGGAATGATTTTGACAATGCTCAGATGCAACGTGTCCCACTAATGTTCCATATTCCTGGCCGCAATGATGGTAGTATTCAATCAACTTATGGTGGACAAGTTGATGTTTTACCGACACTACTTAGTCTATTAGGTATCGACAATTCAAAATATTTATTGTTAGGACAAGATTTGTTCTCTAAAGATCACGAACAACTTGTTGCTTTCCGTAATGGAAGTTATGTCGCTCCGGACTACACTTCCGTGCATGATAAAGTTTATGACAATAAAACAGAAGAACGGGTAACTGAACCAACTGAAGAAATTAAAGCCAAACTAGATACTTACCGTGATAAAGTTAAAGAACAGTTAAGTATCTCAGATAGTTTGACCAATGGTGATCTCCTTCGTTACTATAACAAAGGATTAAAAAAAGAAGTTGTGCCGACTGATTATAATTATAAAGGTCAATTAGAGCAACTCGAGGCGATTGAAAAAGATAAAGGTAAAAAATCTACAAGTATCTTTAGCCAACATGGTAATAAATCCACAACTGATCTATATGAAACTAAGACATATAAAGAGTACCATCCAGAAGCGGTTGACAATTCAACACCTGATGAAAAGGTCCCGGTTGAAGAAAAAGAGACTGAAACAGTCCCTGATGAAAATCTACCTGCTCAAGAAGAGATTCAGACACAAGAATAAAAAAAGCAACGTTACGTTAGTAACGTTGCTTTTTCTTTTGACTAAAGATAGCCAGTTTATCTGATTTTTTTCATATATTTTTCACAACTCCACATTATACTAAGATTACTGAGGTGATTATTAAATGAACTCCTTTAAAATTGCATATTCAAGTCTACGTTATTATCGTAAATATAATGCTTTATACTGTCTACTTCTTTCTTGTGCACTCATTCTTTTCAGTGGAATACTCACATTAATTGAGGTACAGCAGTTTAATATGAAACAAATTAATCAAAGATTACAGTTAGCTGATCAAGATAAAGGGTTGCAAACAGTTACCCTTCTCCAACAAATAGATCAACAGCTCACTGCCAACTATCAATTGATAGTGACACTTATACTCCTAGTAGTTGTCACTATCTTTACTATTTTAACTAGTGTCTTTTTTTATCATCGACGTTATGAGCTGGCAACACTACTCAACATCGGCGTAAAAAAACTAACCATTCTAGGACAATTTCTTATAGAATATTGTGTCACGCTGAGTATTTGTTTACTAGCGATTAGTACCTTATTTTTCTTGACTCATACACCTGTCAAAAATAAATTAGTCCACATTAACCAAGTGGCTTTTTCCAAACAGTTGCCAAATGAACTGACACTACCTACTAGCCCTGAAAATCCTAGTATATCGGAATTGACTGAGGAAGACGATAATTATTTACTACCTTTTAACGCCGCTTCCTTTTCTGCCATTGATACAGAAAATACTGTCTGCACTCTCTTTAGTCCCAAACTGGCAATTGCTAAAGCAACTTCCTTAGTCATACTTAGTAGTCTTATTCCTTTAATAATCTGTGGCTATCTTTCTCTCATTATTATTAAAAATACTAACTGATCGGAGGCTCTTTTATGGATGGACAACCAATCTGGGAGACTTATTTTAGAAAGGGAGACACGGTTACTATACTAAGGTGCTCACTATTACATCAAACTGATTTTGATTCTTTACTGAAAGAACCTGATACTTTTTATATTGGAAAAAAGACTTGCCTACTCCCATTTTTAACAATCCGTGACAATTTAATGATTGGCTTACCAAAAGAAAAACAGGCAGCTTCTCTAGCTGAAATAAAGAAGTTACAACATTTTTTTAAACTCCCTAATACAATCAAAAGTCAACATCCTGACGTCTTGTCGCCTGAACAGCTCTTTTTAATTCATCTCATTCGTTCATTAATTTTAGATAATCGTCTTATTATTGTCAATTGTGTTGAGTTAAAGTTACCACGTTTTTTTGTTTCAGCACTACAGCCTGCTTTAGAGCTATTAGCAGAACAACATCCCTTTAAACTAATCTTTTTAATAAAATAAAAAGAAGCTAACAAATTGTTAGCTTCTTTTTTTATTTCACTTTGACTAACTCAACAACTGCTTCCACATGTGGTGTTTGTGGGAACATATCAACTGGTTGAACTTGTCTCACTTCATAGCCTGACTCAGCAAATAACTGACAGTCACGTGCTAAACTTGCTGGATTACATGATACATAAATAACCTTTTTAGGTGCCATTTCAACAGCTGTTTTAATAAAACTTTCTGCCAAGCCTTTGCGTGGTGGATCGACGATTAAAACATCCGCTTGAACACCTTTTTCTAACCAAGTAGGCATAATATATTCTGCTTTACCAATTTCAAACGTTACATTTGATAAACCATTCATTTTAGCATTGATCTTAGCATCTGAAATCGCATCAGGATTAATTTCTAATCCATAGACATGTTTCACTTTATCCGCTAATGACAAACCAATTGTTCCGATACCACAGTAAGCATCAATAACTGTATCACTTGAACGTAACCCTGCAAATTCGATTGCTTTGCGATACAAAGTCTCCGCTTGAACTGAGTTTACTTGGTAAAATGACTGAGCCGAAATACGATATTCTTTTCCTAATAATTCATCTGTAATATAATTTTGACCAAATAATGTTTTATTTGTTTTACCTAAAATCACATTAGTAGCATCTGGATTGATGTTTTGAACAATTGACACAACTTCTGGTAATTGTTGATGAATTTCTTGAACCATTTTCTCGTAGTTAAATAATTTAGGTGTACGAGTAACTAGAACAATCATCATTTGTTTTGAATAGTGACCACGGCGCACAATAATATGACGTAAATTCCCATTATTTTCAGCTTCAATATAAGCTTTTACTCCATATTTTTCTAATACATCACGAACAACAATAATCGCTTCGTCAATTTTTTCATCTTGAATATAATAATTTTCCAATGGTACCAAATCGTGGCTATTTTTACGGAAGAAACCTGTTGACAATTGACCTTCAACTTTACGAACTGGAACTTGTGCTTTATTACGATAAGCCAAAGGATTTTCCATACCTAAAATCGGGTGAATTTTAACTTCTGGCATTTTAGCAATACGTTGAAACACATTTTTTACTTGTTGCTCTTTAAAAGCTAATTGTGCCTCATAGGTCATATGATGAAGAGGCGCAATACCTGTACGAATCAAGGTTTCATTAACATCAGAAACGCGATCCTTGCTCTCGGTTACTAACGTCACAACTTTAGCAAATCCAAATTTTTTACCTACTTTTAACACAAGAACTTCTGCTTGTTCGCCTGGTAAAGTATTTTCAATAAATAATGGGTAGCCATCAACTTTGGCAACCCCTAACCCTTCATGGGATAAATCTATAATGTCCACTGTTAGTGTTTCATTTTTTGTTACTGGTAAGTTTGTCATATCATTTCTCTTTTCTTTTATCAGATTTGTTAATCATACGCTACTAGCGATAGGTTTGTCTAGTCATTCAACATTATTTTTGCTAACCCCTGCATCTTAAACTAGTTCTTTAATACGCACATATTGCTTAGGAAATTTTCCCGTCACCATTTATATCTTCTTCGGTTAAACTTTCAACTTCCTTTACAAAAGCATCTGACATTTCTAATTCTTCTGGACTAGTTCCCATCACTGCTTTATCAGAAATCTCATCTAGGTTGGCATACATTTCAATATGTTGATGTAAGTTAGTAAAGGTCATAGGAGCATCTCCTCCGTATTCACCATCTAAATTAATCATCATTTTAACGCCTTCATCCAATGTTTCAGCCTCTAATTTGGTTGTTTTGGTATAGAGAATCCGCTTATCGTCAATATGTTTTCCTCCATGCATCATTAAGGCTACTAAATGTAAAATCTCTACAATATTGGCTGTTTTAACAACAATTAAAGAAAAATTACCATCATCTAATTGGGCGTTGGGCGCTATTTTTTCAAATCCTCCAACCGAGTTAGTTAGACCTAAAAAAAACATCGAGGCTTTGCCGACATACTCACCATCATCATATTTCAAACGCATATTGATTGGTTTAACTCTTGGTAACATTTCGGCACCTTTTATTAAATAAGCCAGATAGCCAAACACACTTTTTAATTGTGAGGGAACCTCATAGGTTAACTCTGTCAAGTAACCCCCTGCTCCAATATTCATAAAATACGTATCATTGGCTTGTCCAATATCCATATGAACTGTTTGATTTTTTAAAATAACTTTTGCTGCTTCCACAATATTATCACGAGGAACTTTTAACGCTCGCGCATAATCATTGGTGGTACCTCCTGGTAAAATTGCCATTTTAGGACGATTTTCTAAGGGTGCAATACCATTAATAACTTGATTAATCGTCCCATCTCCTCCAGCAGCAACAATTAATTCAAAACCATCAAGAGCGGCACGGCGTGCTTCATTTTGTGCGGAATTCGGATCAGGTGTGGTGGCATAGGCACTCGCTTCATAACCAGCACTTTCTAAAATATTTAAAACATCTGGTAAATTTTTTTTCATCAATTCTTTACCTGAGGTTGGGTTATAAATTACTCTTGCTCTCATAGAACATGACTCCTTATCTTTTCTACCCTGGATGCTAAAAAGAGAGCGACATCACTCGCTCTTTTTAGCACACTTCTTATTTCTTTAACGCTTACTCAATTCTTCTTGTAACAATTTATTAACAACACCTGGATTTGCTTGACCTTTAGTAGCTTTCATAATTTGACCTACTAAGAAGCCAACAGCTCGATCCTTACCATTTTTAAAGTCTTCAATTGATTGCTCATTTTTACTTAAAATATCATTGATGATTGGTAATAATTGCGTAGGATCTGATAACTGTATCAAACCTTTTGCTTCAACAACATCACGAGCATTGCCGCCATTTTCAATTAATTCTTTAAAAACTTTTTTTGCAATTTTTGAACTAATCGTCCCATCAGCAATCAAATTAATCATACCTGCTAAGTTTTGAGGCGTTAATTTTGTTTCATGCAACTCTACTTGTTTACTATTTAGATGAGCTGATACTTCACCCATTAACCAGTTTGAGGCTTGTTTAGCATCTGCCCCTTCAGTCAAGGTTTGTTCGAAGAAATCTGACATTTCTTTTGATAAAGTCAAAACCATCGCATCGTATTCTGGTAAACCTAATTCGGTTGTGTAACGAGCACGGCGAGCGTCAGGTAATTCAGGTAAACTAGCACGGACTTCTGAAATCCACTCATCTGAAATTTCTAAAACTGGTAGATCTGGTTCTGGGAAGTAACGATAATCACTCGCCCCTTCCTTGACACGCATCAAAATAGTTTCACCTGTTGCATCATCATAGCGACGCGTTTCTTGCATAATTTGACCACCAGACATTAAAACTTTAGCTTGGCGTTTTTCTTCAAAAATTAAGCCTTTACGGACATAGTTTAGTGAGTTTAAATTTTTCAATTCTGCTTTTGTTCCAAATGCTTCTTGACCATAAGGGCGTAGTGAGATATTGGCATCACAACGCATAGAACCTTCTTCCATCTTCACATCACTTACTCCTGAGAACTGGATGATTGAACGAATCGCATCTAAATAAGCATAAGCTTCCTCAGGAGAACGCATATCAGCTTCTGAGACAATTTCAATTAAAGGTGTTCCTTGACGGTTTAAATCAACATATGAATAACCATCTGTTCCATGAATATTTTTCCCGGCATCTTCTTCTAAATGAACTCGTTCAATTCGAATTCTTTTTGTTTGACCCTCGACTTCAATATCAATCCAACCATCATAACCAATCGGTTGATCATCTTGAGAGATTTGATAAGCTTTTGGATTATCTGGATAGAAATAATTTTTCCGATCAAAATGTGAGTGTTGAGAAATTTTACAATTCAGCGCCATTGCTGCACGCATACCGTATTCAATTGCTGTTTTATTTGCAACCGGTAAGACACCTGGATAGCTCCAGTCAATCACATTTGTATTAGTATTTTGTTCCGCACCAAAATGAGCAGGAGTTGGTGAAAATATTTTAGAATTGGTTTTTAATTCGACATGGACTTCCAAGCCAATAACTGTTTCAAAGTTCATTAGTTGCTCCCTCCTAGAATGGTTGGTAATTTTTTATGATGGTCTGTTGCTGTTTCAAAAGCTTGAGCAGCACGATACATCGTACGTTCATCAAAAGCTTTCCCAATAATTTGTAGACCTACTGGCATCTCATCTGAGAAACCACATGGAATTGACATTCCTGGTAAGCCAGCTAAATTGACTGGGATAGTTAAAATATCGCCCATGTACATAGTGATTGGGTCTGTAATATTTTCCCCTAAACCATATGCTATTGTTGGTGTCGTTGGCGCAATAATTAAATCATACTCTTCAAAGACTTTATCAAAATCATTTTTTATCAATGTTCTAACTTGTCCTGCTTTACGGAAGTAAGCATCATAAAAGCCCGCACTTAATGAGAAAGTACCTAACATAATACGACGTTTTACTTCTGAACCAAATCCTTCAGAACGAGAATTGACATAAATATCTTCTAAATCTTTCACATTTTCAGAACGGTAGCCATAACGGATTCCATCAAAGCGTTGTAAGTTTGATGATGCTTCCGATGAGGCAACAATATAATAAACTTCTACACCATATTTAGAGTGTGGTAAGCTAACTTCTTCAACGACAGCCCCTAATTCTTTATACTTATTAATAGCTTCTTCAACAGCTTTACGAACTCCTGGTGCAATTCCTTCACCCATGTATTCTTTAGGGACTGCAATACGCATTCCTTTTACGCCATCATTAATCCCTTCAGTGAAATTAGGAACTTCTAATTGAGCACTTGTGCTATCTTTTTTATCCCAACCACTAATTGCTTCTAGTAAAATAGCATTGTCTTCCACATTACGAGTCATTGGACCAATTTGATCTAAGCTTGATGAAAAAGCAATTAGACCATAACGAGAAATACGACCATATGTTGGCTTCATTCCAACTATTCCATTAAAAGCGGCTGGTTGGCGAATACTCCCACCTGTATCACTACCTAATGAGGCTACTACTTGACCAGATGCTACAGCTGCAGCTGAACCACCTGACGAGCCACCAGGTACCTTTGTTTGATTCCAAGCATTTTTGGTTTTCTTAAAATAAGATGTTTCAGTACTTCCACCCATGGCAAACTCATCCATGTTTAACTTTCCGACTGGAATCATTTCGGCATCGTATAGCTTTTCCATAACAGTAGCATCATAGATTGGATCAAAATTATAGAGCATTTTGCTCGCTGCTGTTGTTAACAAATTTTTAGTTACAATATTATCTTTAATACCGATCGGAATTCCAGCTAGACTACCTGCTTCAATTCCATTCTCATCTATTTTAGCAGCTTGGGCTAACGCTTTTTCTTCATTTAAGGTAATAAACGCATCAATTGTTGGTTCTGTTTCTTTAATGCGCTCAAACGTTGCTTTGGTTAAATCAAGAGCTGTAATTTCTTTTTTCCCTAATAGTTCTTGCAATTCTTTTAAACTTTTACTGTATAATTCTGTCATTATGCTCCTGCCTCCCCATTATCTAACATCGCCGGAACTTTAATATAGCCATCCCCAGAAGTTGGGACATTGCGCATTAATAAGTCACGATCCGTCCCCTCCACTGCTACATCTTCTCGCATCACATTAATATCATGAATCACATTAGTCGTAACAGCTACACCTGTTGTATCTACCTCACCTAGACGTTCTACCATTGTGATAATTTCACTTAATTTATCCGTTAATCCTACGACTTCTTCTTCTGAAAAGGATAATTTTGATAGTTTTGCTACATGTTTAACTTGTTCTTGATTAATTGACATCCTCTTTCATCTCTCCTTTATCTTTAGTACATTTGTTAATTTATTAAGTTACTCTCTTAGGGAATTATGGTGCTAGCCGATTTTAATCAAAGGCATGGGCATTAAATTCATCAGAATTTAACGCTTTAGTAATAGTCCCTTTCGTTCCTTCAAGAGTATTAATTTGAATTTCCAATTCAGCTGGTAAATTAAAGACTGATTGAGCGGTTTTCCCAACAAACTGAGTAAAGTTAAATAATTCAGTTTCACCAAAATACTTCGTTTCAATTTTAATTGTCAACTTCTGTAACTCATCATCACGATAGCAAGCAACAGCTGACATCCCACTATTATTTGGAAAGAAATCATCCACACTATTTTTAAAATCACCATACTTATTGACTAAACCATCTTTACTAGCGATTGAATCATCTTCTGTCCCTGGAATAAGTGCCACATACTCTTCACTAATATCTGACCATTCGCCCAATTTATCGCCTTTTTCACTTGTAGCTTTTGCAAAATAATCGCCACCAGCAATATCACTGGCTTTAGCTTGTTTAAATAAACCAATCGTTACAGGGATTTTTTCCATTCCTTTATAGCTCCGTAGACGCTCTAAGACACCTTGGGCTATTCTTTTCCCTTCATTGACAATTGTTTCATCATCAATATTTTTAGTTTCACCATCCGTTTTAGTCTCACTATTTAGAGCAATACCTAAACTGATACCTGCCAAACGCTCTTTTTTCTTGTCCCAAAAATCTTGTTCTAAGACTTGCTCAAAAATAATTGGCCCCTCGCCTGGATTTAACCCATTGGGAGCCTCTTCACTGTGTTGTGTTAGCATAGCAATAATATCTTCACGCTTTAAGATTTGACCTTCTTGGAATAAATAGTTATCTACTGGATAGCTATCTTTAGATAATTCTACTAGACCATTTTCTAAATTTGAAGCATTATACGGACTACTCAGCACACTGGCTGTCAAGCCCCGAACAGCGTTAGGTTTGTATTTACCATCAACTAATACAGCCTGATAAGATTGACGGTCAATACGCCCCGTTGTGTCAACTTTGCCTGAATCTGATTCACTGGGATCAACATGTGAGGTCCCTTTTTCTAATTTGCCACAACCAGCTAATAAAGCCATACTAGCTACTGCTAGAGTAATTAATTTTTTATTTATCATTTACTAAACTCCCTTCAATCGCAACGATCATCTCTTTTTCATTCCATACTGTCACGCCTAGCTCTTGAGCTTTAAGTAACTTGCTACCTGCCTCGTCACCTGCTACAACGATGTCAGTCTTCTTAGAAACACTCCCAGTTACTTTGCCACCTAAGGCTTCTATCTTACTTTTAGCTTCAGTTCGCTTATAGTGGTGTAGTGTGCCAGTCAGCACAATTGTTTTCCCCATAAAAATAGAGTCAACCATTGATAAATCAGTTGCTGTAAGGCCTTTATAAGTTAAATTAACACCATTTTTTCTTAATTCTTCAATCAACAAATGAACTTCTTTATTATCAAAATACGTAACGACACTATCAGCAATAGTCCCACCTAACGAATTAATACCAATTATTTCTTCATATTTAGCCGACATCAACCCATCCATTGTTTGATAGTGAGCGGCTAAAATTTGAGCAGCTTTAGCACCGACATGACGGATACCTAAACCAAAGACTAATTTTTCTAAAGAATTTTCCTTGCTGTTTTGAATAGCTTGTAACAAATTATTAGCTGATTTTTCTTTGACCTTATCTAAACTTAAAAAATCCGTTTCTGTTAACGTATATAAATCAGCAACATCTTTAACAAGCCCACGATCATAGAGCTGTTCTAAAACACGAGGTCCTAACCCATCAATATTCATTGCTTGGCGTGACACAAAATGACTCAACCCTTCTTTAATTTGAGCTGGACACATTGGATTAATACAACGTAGTGCCACTTCTTCGTCAAGATGAACTAACTCACTTTCACAAATTGGACAGTAAGTAGGCGCCTTGTAAGGTTGACTATCAGCTGACCGTTTACTTAGTACTACTCGTGACACTTCAGGAATAATATCGCCTGCTTTATGAATCATGACCGTATCATTTAAACGAATATCACGTTCACGAATCAAGTCAATATTATGCAGACTCGCACGCCCAACAACAGTCCCAGCAACTTTAACCGGGGTCATAATGGCTGTAGGTGTAATCACACCCGTTCTACCAATTGTCCATTCAATATCATTAATGACCGTTTCAGCTTCTTCAGCTGGAAATTTATAAGCAATTGCCCAACGAGGTGCTTTAACGGTATAGCCTATTTCTTCTTGTTGATCAAAGTCATTCACTTTAATCACAATCCCGTCTATTTCATAAGCTAAAGTTGGTCGTTTTTCTTGAAACTCTTGAACATAGGCCCAAACTTCTTCAATTGTCTGACAGAGACGCCGTTCATGATTTGTCACTAATCCCAAGTCATCTAAAGCGTCTAACGCCTCGGCTTGAGTCTCTGCTTCTAACTCACCTAACTCAGCTACTGAATATAGAAAAGTGCTTAATTGACGTTCTGCTACGACGCTTGAATCTAACTGACGCAAACTTCCTGCTGCCGCATTACGTGGATTAGCAAAAATCGCCTGCCCGTTTGCTTCCCTTGCTTCATTTAGTTGTGCAAAAGAAGTCTTTGGCATGTAGCACTCTCCTCTAACTTCTAATGAAACAGTTTGTGATAGGCTCTTTGGAATTGACTTTATCATTTTGAGATTAGCCGTAATGTCTTCGCCTGTTTTCCCGTCACCACGAGTCGCGCCTTGAACAAATTTTCCATTAACATATTTTAAAGAAACCGCTAAGCCATCGATTTTCAATTCACACATATAGCTAAGATTGCCATGTACTTGTTTTTTTATCCGAGCATCAAAGGCCTTTAAATCCTCTTCGTTAAAAGCATTTCCAAGACTCAACATTGGCAAATCATGACTAACTTTAGTGAATCCCTGACTCACTGTCCCCCCAACTTTTTGGGTAATTGATTCAGCTGTGACTAACTCTGGAAATTCAGCTTCTAAGGCAACTAATTCTTGATAAAGTTCATCATAAACGTGATCCTCTACCTCAGGTTGATCAGCCACATAATAAGCTTGAGCTAAATGATTTAGTTCTGAACGTAATGCCTTGATACGCTGTTGTGCGTTTATTTTTTTCAACTATCTTTCCTCCTGCAACTAAATCTTTTCAATTGGGGCAAAGGCAGCTAATAATCGTTTGATACCTTGGCCATTAAAGGCAATATCTAATTCCGTTTCCTTGCCTGAGCCACCGACTTTTACAACAGTTCCCGCTCCCCACATCTTATGTTTTACTTTATCACCAGGTTGCCAGCCAGCGGATTCTCCCCCTGTTTCAACCTTTGCACTAACTTTTTTCTGAGTTGGTTGAACATAGCCTGTCTTACGGTAATTATTAGACATACTTGCACCTGTCTGTGTTGATGTTCGCTGTTGAACCGCGCTAGCTGAACCAACAGGTTCCAATAAAGTCTGATTAATCTCTTCAATAAAACGCGAAGGACGATTATATTTTGTCTGGCCATACAACATTCTTGAAAAAGCATTCGAAATAACTAATTTTTCTTCAGCACGTGTGATCCCAACATAAGCTAATCGACGTTCTTCTTCCATATCACTGGCTTCATCACTTTGGCGGATTAAGGGGAATATCCCCTCTTCCATTCCTAGTAAGAAAACGATTGGGAACTCTAATCCTTTAGCGGCATGTAAGGTCATAAGCGTGACTTGTGCGCCTTCTTCCTCTAAAGAATCAATATCCGATACAAGCGCTAAATCATTTAAAAATTGCGTCAATTTATCTATTGGGTCATCCTCTTCAGTTACCGTTTCAGCAAATTGTTTATCAAAAGCCTGGGTAACAGATAAAAACTCTTCCAAATTTTCTAACCTATTTTGGGCCTCAATCGTATCTTGTCGCTTAAGATCATCTTCGTAACCAGTTCGTTCCAATACTTCTTTTACTAAATCAGTCACTGATAAAAATGGTATCATCTGTTGCAGATCTTGGATCATTTCACCAAATTGAGCAAGCTCCTTGCTTGCCTTACCAGATATGTTAGCAAGCTCTACATTTATAGCCGCTTCTAATAAAGACCAGTCATGCAAGACTGAAAATTGACGTAATTTTTCTAAAGAAGTATTCCCGATACCTCGTTTAGGTTCGTTGACAATTCTTGCCATACTTAGAGAGTCACTTGGATTAGCAATCAAATTAAGATAAGCTAAGATATCCCGGATTTCTTTACGTTCATAGAATTTATGACCACCGACCATCTTATAGGGAATATTCGCTTTCAGTAACATCTCTTCCATAACTCGTGATTGTGCATTTGTTCGATACAACACTGCAAAATCGCCAAAGCTTTTTTTAGACTCCTGCATTTCCTTCTGAATAACAGATACGATATAACGCGTTTCGTCTCGTTCTGTTTCACCCCGATAATAACTAATTTTTTCCCCAGCATCATTATCTGTCCACAAGCGTTTTTCTTTACGTAGTTGATTATTTTGAATAACATGATTGGCTGCAGCTAAAATTGTTTTAGTTGAACGATAATTTTGTTCCAATAAAACAACCTTAGCATCTGGATAATCTTTTTCAAAATCTAAAATATTTTGCATATCGGCACCACGCCAACCATAAATACTTTGGTCAGCATCCCCAACGACACATAAATTTTTAAAACGAGCTGATAATAAATTAACTAATGTATATTGGGCATGGTTAGTATCTTGATATTCGTCTACATGAATATATTGAAATTTTTGTTGATAATATTCTAAGGTTTCAGGTGATTCTTTAAATAAACGAATCGTTAGCATGATTAAATCATCAAAATCTAGACATTGATTTTTACGAAGTTCTTTTTGATAATGTTTGTAACACTTCGCTGCTACCTGCTCATAAAAATTGCCTTGTTCAGCCTCATATTGTTCAGGTGTTTTTAATTCATTTTTAGCATTACTTACAGAACCTAGAATTTTCCTAGGATCATGCTGTTTTGGATCTAAATTTAATTCTTTTACAACTCGCTTCATTAGCGTCAGTTGTTCTGAACTATCAATGATAGTAAAATTGCTATTATAGCCAATCTTATCAATATCACGGCGTAACATCCTCACACACATTGAGTGGAAGGTTGACACCCACACATCTTCGCCACCGAATTCTAAAAGACTAGTTACTCGTTCTTTCATTTCACGAGCAGCTTTATTAGTAAAGGTAATCGCTAGAATATTCCATGGATTGACGTTCTTTTCAGTAATTAAATACGCAATACGATGCGTTAAAACACGTGTCTTCCCACTTCCTGCTCCTGCCATAATTAAAAGCGGTCCATCCGTCTTCAATACCGCCTCTTTTTGTTTTGGATTCATCCCATTCAGTAAGGAATTTGTAGTTGTCATGACTAATTTCCCCTCTTCACTAGTCACTAGTCACTAATTGTGTGAAAAGTCAGACTAGTAACATTATTTCAATCTTTTCTATTATAGCAAATTTTGGGCAAAACTTCTTTAAAAAAAAGGCGAATCTCTTGAATTAATCCAAAAAGAAAAGCACCTTATTCTATGAATAAGATGCTGTAAGTAATTATTTAGGTTTAAGATAATCTTAAAGTTTTGTTACTTCTGCTGCTTGAGGACCTCTATCGCCTTCAACAACTGTAAATTCAACTTCTTGACCTTCTTCTAATGATTTGAATCCGTCACCTTGAATCGCTGAAAAGTGTACGAATACGTCATCTTGGCCATCGATTTCGATGAATCCAAAACCTTTTTCATTGTTAAACCATTTCACTTTACCTTGTTCCATTAAATAGAACCTCCATTAATCTTTACTTATAATCATGTTTCTGAAAATCTGTAAGCTCCAACCAACAATCTGTTACCTAAGCAAATTTCTTCTTCAAAACCATCATTACATCTATCATTATACTGTACTAGAAACATAACTGCAATGCCTATTTAACCGTTTTCTTAATTTTCAAATTTCTAGTCGGTTTTACTTTTAATTACTCATCTATTGTAGTGTTATATTATCTACTTCTTCTAATAGATAAACAATTTGCAACTGTTCTCTAATCTGGCAAACATCGACGGACACATCAAATATAGTCTTAATATTGTCTACAGTAAAAACACTATCTGGTTTGCCTGATGTTATCAAACGCCCCGATTTTAAGGCATAAATATAATCGCAATAATTTGCCGCCAAGTTCAAATCATGAATCACTGCTATCACAGTTAGCGGTAAACGTCTGACTAGATTCATAAACGAAATTTGATTCGCCACATCAAGGTGATTGGTAGGCTCATCTAAAATTAGACAATCAGCTTCTTGGGCTAAGGCACGTGCCAATAACACCCGTTGCTTTTCACCACCTGATAAACGGGAAAATTTTTTATCTGCATAACCCTCTAATAACACATTTTTTAAAGCACCCATTGCAATCCTTGCATCGTCTTCTGTTTCACTTTGCCACCACTCTTTATGCGGCTCACGTCCCATTAAAACCATCTCAAGAACCGTAAAATCAAACTGCATATCATTTACTTGAGAAACAACTGCATTTTCTTTCGCAATGTCCCGAACACGCCATTCCTGTAACTCTTTACCATTAAAGTAAATTGTTCCCTCTTTATATGGAAGCGACTTACACATCGCTTTCAAAAGCGTACTTTTACCGCTTCCATTCGCCCCAACTATCCCGACAAATTGTCCTTTAGAAACAGTTAAGTTAATGTCTGTTAAGATTTTTTTTTTGTCAATCGATACATTAAGTTCCTTGACATTATAGATCACTACCCTCGCCTCCTTAAAGCGTTTTGAATCACTAAGTATAAGAAGAACGGTCCACCTACACTAGAAACTATAATTCCAATTGGAATTTCTGAACCGGGTATAATTAATCTTGCTAACACATCTGACCACAATAAAAATAACGCACCTACTAATAAACTAACCGGTAACATTTTTCGATGATTAGCACCTACCAATAGGCGTGCAATATGCGGAATAACTAAACCGACAAAACCGATAATCCCACAACTATAGACAACAAAACCGATTAATAAAGCGACTATCACAATATAAAGAATACGATATAGTTGTAAATTTCTACCCAAATTACTGGCCGTCTCGTCTCCAACTACCATCAAATTAAGGATACGCGCCTGAATAATAAACAAGACCATCGCAAGTGTTACTAAAGGAAATAACAACTTAATATTTTCCCAATTTGCACCTGACAGACTTCCCATTAACCAAAAATTCAAGGTCTGCATTCCTTCACGATTTTTAGACATAAATACAATAAAGCTTGAGGCCGCCGAACAAATGGCACTAATAGCAACTCCCACCAATAACAACTGAGCAATATCAGTTCTACGACCAATATTCCCAATAAATAAGACTAAAAATGATGAAATGAGTGCCCCAATAAAAGCTGACATCCCAACAAAATTAGAACCAAATGTTGTACCAACTCCTAGCATAATCGCTAAAGTAGCACCTAATGAAGCTCCAGACGAAATCCCTAAAATATAAGGATCAGCTAAAGGATTTTTGACTAGGGCCTGCATAACTGTCCCAGCTAGTGCTAGAGAGGCACCTACCAGCATTGCTAAAATCACTCTAGGCAAACGAATCAGCCACACAATATCAATATGGCTCACATCAACATTTCCACTTAAGTCACTTGTTCCTGATAGTTTATGCCAAATAATTTGATACACATCACGCCAGTCAATTCCAACAGAGCCTAAAGTAACAGAATAGATAGCAGACAAAACTAAAATTATAATTAAGATTAACAAAACCAAACTAAAGCTTAATCTCGAATACCATTTTTTTCGAACTGTCATTCTACTCGTTTCCTAAATCCGGATAAAGTCCTTGCGATATTGTTTTAATCCCATCTAGTGTACGAATTCCCGTTGCATATACTTCACTTAAAACAACTGGTTCAACACGTTTATTTTTAATTGCAGCTAAGCTTGCTAAACTGGTATCATCCATAATAGATTTTTCTGCTTGTTCACGTTCAATATTTTCACCGTAATAAACTGAGAAAATGACATCTGGGTTTAATTTTATTAAATCTTCTTTCCCAATACTTTGTTCATCAGCTGCGACTAGTTCAGCTCCTAATTGTGAGGCCATATCGCCACCAATTGTATCTTTACCATACACACGGTACATTCCATCTTTTGAGACTTCCACAATAATGGCTTTAACTGGTTTTGTCCCTTCTACTGCTTTTTTAGCTTTTTTAATTTCATCTTTCATCTCTTTGACAATCGCTTCTGCTTTTGGTTCAACTTTAAAGATTTTCCCAATATTTAAAATATCATCGTATTCATTTTGAAGAGTATCTGGTTTGACAGCACCACTATTTTGCATCATATATGTATTTGTACCACGGTCAATCCAATCAGTTACTTCACCTAATTTTTCTGGACCGAAATATGAATACCAACTATAAATTAAATCAGGTTTCAATCCCATCACTTCTTCTTTTGAAGGGGCTTCATCATAATACTTTATTTTTTCAAAAGCTTTTTCAAATTCAGGTTTAACATCACTATCTAATTGTGAAGCTGCCACAACTTTATCTTCTAATCCTAACGCCAACATAATTTCTAAAGGACTTTGATAAACAGTAACCACACGTTCTGGCACTTTTTCAAAGGTTAGATCAATTTTATCTTTTGCATAATTATAATTACTAACTGTAACAACTTCTGTTTTTGTATCTTTAGATGTCTCCTGAGTTGCTTCCTTGGTTCCTGTACTCCCACAACCTGCCATTAAGACTAAGGTTGCTGCTGCCATCACTAAGCTTGTACTGAATTTTTTTAATGTCATTTGTTTTACCTCTTCTTTTTTAATCGCAGAAAAAGACTGCGTTGATTTTGATTACTTGAGGGTAAAGGATAACCACCATCTACCCAAGTTTTACTTTCCGATGTTACAACGACGCCAGTTTTTGGAAGCTCCCTTGCTTCAAGCAATTCATAGTCATCTTTTGTGAGATACTCAATATCGCGTTGAAAAACTAACGCCAAATCACGTTCTTGACGATAACGCTCTACAAAGCGCCCATTACAATACTCATCAAACATTGATGTATAATGGATAGTTTGGTCGAACAAATTAACTTGGCCACTGTTACTGTAATACAGTGTCCTTTCAGGTGTTAACATTTTCCGACGATTATACTGCCATGTGTGTTCAATTGGAATAGCAAGTTCTAACCACATATGTCCACCCTTATTTAAAAACTTTGATGCTTGAGTCAAAACTGCAGTTAAGCTTTGTTGCTGCACTAGCTCTTGAAAAGTAGTATCACTAAAATAAACCAACTCATAAGTGACTGGTGACTCATAATTAAAATAATTCTCGACAACTGTCTTACAATTGTCCCTTTGACTCCATCCTTGTTTCACTAAATACATCATCATTTCTTCACTTTCATCTAAAGCCGTTACTTGATAATTAGCTTTTACCAGCGCCTGAGTTACTCGACCTGTTCCGCTTCCTACTTCCAAAATATTATGACCAGCTAGCGAGCAAATTTCTTGTAACTCTTGCTCATAAAAACTAAAATTATATTTACCACAAATATAAGAATAAGACTGAGCTTCTAAGTCACGATACACTTGCTGCATCTTGACATAGCGTTTTGGACTATTCATCCAACAGGCACTGCAAAGAGACCCTTTTAAATCATTCAAAGAGGTTCCTTTGACAATGCCATTTTTACTATCCCCTTCTCGCTCACTGTACAGAAACTTGCAACGGCGACAACTATAGTCTGACACTTTCATACCTCCTTTCTTTTTATACGACAAATAAGACATCCCTAATTAAGGAATGCCTTGTAGATTTCTGAACAATCACCATTGACCACTCTTAGCTACAAGACAATTTTCCCGATCCAATTGTCGAATGTTTCACATAAGAATAAGTATCCTGGCTTCACTTCATCCTACTCTCTCGTCTTCCCTAAAAGTGACTTTGTGAGATTTCGTCCGTGTTACAGTAGAAAGGGACTGCTGAGGATTTACACCTCATTCCTTCTTCTTGTGCTCGCTATTCCTTGTAAGTATACCGAAAGCCTTTTCTTTTATCAAGTCTATTAGTTAAAAAAATCACTAAGGTGACTTCAGCATAGCTTCTTGTTTTATTAAATGAGTTAATATTTTTAGAAATCTTATTTTTATTCTGCTTTCTAAGTAGAGAGATTCAGTTATTTATTTTATTAACTTAGAATCATTCACAAAAAAAAAGACTGCCTCTCTATTTAAAAGGGCAGTCTTTTTTTATTTTAGTAACAGGTATGAAATTAATCAGCTTTTTTGTTTTTCTTTTGAGCTTTTTCACGTTCTGCTTTATTTAAGATTTGTTTACGTAAACGAATGTTTTCAGGCGTTACTTCACAATACTCATCATCATTCAAGAATTCTAATGATTCTTCTAAAGACATCTCTTTAGGTTTTTTAATCACGTTAGTTTGGTCTTTATTAGCTGAGCGGACGTTTGTTTGTTGCTTAGCTTTTGTGATATTAACTGTTAAGTCATTTTCACGTGAGTTTTCCCCAATAACCATACCTTCGTATACTTCAGTTGTTGGCTCAACAAAGACTGTTCCACGCTCTTCAATACTCATGATTGAATACGTTGTCGCTTTACCAGTGTCAATTGAAACTAAGGCTCCGTTACGACGGCCACCAATTGTTCCTTGTATCATTGGTAAGTATTGATCGAAGGTATGATGCATAATACCGTAACCACGAGTCATTGACATGAATTCAGTTGTATATCCGATTAAACCACGTGCTGGAGCTAAGAAAATCAAACGAATTTGACCGTTACCAGTATGGATCATATCTTGCATTTCACCTTTACGTTGGCTTAATGATTCGATAATTGAACCCATATATTCTTCTGGTGTATCAATTTGAACACGTTCAAACGGTTCACATTTTACACCATCAAATTCTTTAACGATAACTTGTGGACGAGATACTTGTAACTCGAATCCTTCACGACGCATGTTTTCAATTAAGATTGATAAATGTAATTCACCACGACCTGAAACTGTCCAAGCATCTGGTGAATCTGTATTTTCAACTTTTAATGACACATCTGTTTGTAATTGACTTACTAAACGTTCTTCAATTTTACGAGACGTTACATATTTACCTTCACGTCCAGCAAATGGTGAATTGTTTACTAAGAATGTCATTTGTAAAGTAGGTTCATCAATATGTAAAATTGGTAAAGCATCTTGGTGGTCAACTGGCGTAACTGTTTCCCCAACGAAGATATCTTCCATACCAGAAACAGCGATTAAATCGCCAGCTTTAGCTTCTTGAATTTCAACACGGTCTAAACCAAAGAAACCAAAGATTTTAGTAACACGGAAGTTTTTAGCTGTTCCATCTAATTTCATAAGAGATACGCTATCTCCTACTTTGATTGTTCCACGGAAAACACGGCCAATCCCGATACGTCCAACATAATCATTGTAATCTAATAATGATACTTGGAATTGTAATGGCTCATCGCTATTATCAATCGGTGCTGGGATGTGATCTAAAATCGTTTCAAATACAGGATTCATTGTTTCCTCTTGATCAGCTGGATTATCTGATAAGCTTGATGTTCCATTTAAAGCTGATGCATAAATAACTGGGAAATCTAATTGGTCGTCATCTGCTCCTAATTCGATAAGTAATTCTAATACTTCATCCACAACTTCTGCAGGACGCGCTGAAGGTTTATCAATTTTATTAACTAACACGATTGGTGTTAATTTTTGCTCTAACGCTTTTTTAAGTACAAAACGTGTTTGAGGCATTGTTCCTTCATAGGCATCAACTACTAAGATAACACCATCAACCATTTTCATGATACGTTCCACTTCTCCACCGAAATCGGCATGTCCTGGTGTATCTAGGATATTGATTTGTTTGTCTTTATATTTGATAGCTGTATTTTTAGCTAAAATTGTAATACCACGTTCTTTTTCAATATCATTTGAATCCATTGCGCGCTCATCTAATGATGTGTGCCCATCTAATGTTTGAGATTGTTTTAACATCTCATCAACTACTGTTGTTTTACCATGATCGACGTGGGCGATGATGGCAACGTTACGAATATCTTCTCTTAATTTCACTTTTATATTCTCCTCACTATTTCTAAAACATCTGTTGCATGTTTAAATCTGTTCATTCTAAATTACTCGACTGTTCATTATAACAAAAAAAGCAAGTGAAAAACAACAAAAATTTTTCAGAAAAAACAGACTTTTAAAAATTTAATTATTTTTTAATCTATTTTACCGTTATTTTTTCTGCAACTATCGGGGTTGATCCAATAATTGGCACTTTTTTAGTTAAATCTAAACTTTCACCATTTAAGGTTTGGAGAGATAAACCTAAGCACTCAAAAATGACTTTTGCGGGTGCATAATCCCACGGTTGTAAATAACTTACATATGCCTGATGATGCCCTTTAACGACTTCTTTAAAAGCAATACCCGCACATCCCAACATTCTAACAGCAAGAGCTTCCATGGCTAGTTCTTGCATGCCAAAATGATTGTTTAAAAAAATTGATGTGTTAATATTAATCAAACCTTCTTCCAAAGGCTTATTAGGCACTTCAATAATTTCTTTCTCATTTAAATAAACACCTAATTCTTTGCTTCCCCATAATAATTCATCTGTCATAATTTCATAAATAAAACCTAATTGTCCTACTCCATCTTCATAAACAGCTAACATGGTACAAAAATTTTCTTGCTGTTTAATAAAGTTAAGAGTACCATCAATCGGGTCAATGACCCACACTCTGTTTTTGAAATCAGTCACCTGATCACCTAGGCCTTCTTCACCTAAAATTTGATCATTGGGATAGTTATCACGTATTTTTTTTATAAAAAAAGCTTCTATCTCCTGATCGACATTTGTCACTAAGTCTGACCGATTCTCTTTTTCAGCAACTTCAAGGGGCATTGCCAATTTAGCTTTGATGACTTCTGAAGCTTCATAAATCCAACCTTTTATCTCCTCAACCATCTCACGTTGTACCATCTTAAGCCCCCTTCATTTTCAACAACTTATCTGGTGCTTTCTTAGCAGATTGTAATGCATGATACAGTGAATATCCTGACACACCTTCGAACTCCCTACCGAGCTGGCGCTCTTCTCCAATGCTTTTAATCACTTGTTTAAATTGGCGGTGAGTTTCTAAAAAATCACTTGCCGGTATTCCCTGTTCATAAGCCGCTTCAACTGCTTGCCACATATCCATGACAATAACCATCTCTTCTGGCTTCCAATCGATGTCTAATGGATAACTATAATTTTCTTCCACATAATCACCTTTTACTTTATATTTTATTTTAAGTGTATCAAAAAAAAAGAACTTCGTATAGGGAATGAACTTCTTAAATAGAATTTATAAAAAAGAAGAAACCCACTACAAAGCGAGTTTCTTATCTTTAAATTTAGGACTCATTTTGGGTTAGAGCTGTTTCTTGCTCATGTTTAGGTAACTCTTTATCAGGAAAAACTATTTTAAACGTTGTCCCAACTCCCTTTTCACTCATTACCTCAATATGACCTTTATGGAGTTTGACAAGTTGATGCACGATTGCTAGACCTAAACCTGACTCGCCATACTTAGTATTTTTACGTGACGGGTCAACTTTATAGTAACGCTCCCAAATATTTTTTACCTCATCCTGACTCATACCAATTCCTGTATCACTAATTTCAACGATTGTCTCTAAATAACTTTTTGTAAGACTCAATTCAATTTTACCATCTGTTGTAAACTGAATCGCATTCTGAGTAATATTAACAATCACTTGGACAAAACGATCATAATCAGCATAGACCATCACTGCGTCGGTAGTGAGTAAACATAACGTATTTCCTGAGGCTTCTGCTTTCCCTTGTAATTGCTGGACGATTTGGGACAAGGCTTCGGTCCCGTTAAAAGTTTGTTTGACCATTTTAATTTGATTGCTACGAATTTTTTCATAATCAAGATTTTCATTGACTAGACGTATCAAACGTGTTGTTTCATTTCGCATCAACTTGATACACTTCTCCTCTTGATCCTTTGGAATAGCATTATAAGCAATTCCTTCAAGTAAGCCATTAATAGTCGTGAGTGGCGTTCTCATCTCGTGAGCAGCATCTGCCATGAATTGCCGCCGTCGATTTTCTTGGCGCTCAATTTCCTCATTAGACTCTTTCAGCGCTTCCGCCATTCGATTAAAATCTTGAGCCAACTCATCAAGTTCATCATTGCCTTTTATTTCAAGATCAACATCAAAATTACCTTCCGCTATTTGTCTAGTAGCTTTTTTCATACGATTGATCCGATTCACTTGAAATCTAGCAATACCATAACTGAAGAATAATGCAATTACACTTGATATTAGAAAACCTTTAAATAAGTTTTCAATTAAAGCCTTCATACTCTGTTCCATATATTTAATTGGCTGTAAGACAGCTATTGCTCCATAAAATTTCGTCTCATGACCATTACTAATATACAAAGGTTTTAAAATCATCGCAGCTAATTCTTTCCGATGACTCCCAACAGGTGCTTCCAAAGTTGTTCTAACAGCCGTACCATCACCTTTTTGAACATTTTTCCAAGATTCGTCACTAATAAAACTTGGGCTGCTTCCTTCCACTTCATCTGGGTGCTGAACCACTTTTTGAGCATCGATATACATAAACACAACTTGTTGATGTTGTAAAGCTACCTCTGTCAAACGAATATTCGATAACAGTTCCCCCGGCTCATCCATACTATTCTCACGAATTGAATCTGCATATCCTTCCATTTGTTGATAGGTTGTTGTCATCATCGTTTGTCTTGTAAATTGTGTAAAAGATACGCCTACTATAATCAAGATGGTTAAAATAATCGCCCAGAAAGCAATCATCTGTTGAAACAGGTATTTCATTAAACTATGACTCCAGAATCATCAAATTTATAACCTACGCCCCAAACAGTCTGAATCACTTGTGGGCCAACTTTTTCAATTTTTTGGCGCAATTTTTTAATATGTGCATCAACTGTTCGTTCATCACCGAAATACTGATAATCCCAAACCATTTCCAATAACTGCTCTCTAGAAAAAACTTGACGTGGTTTTTTAGCCAAAGTGTATAATAAATCAAACTCTTTTGGGGTCAAGCCTGCTATTAACTGGTCTGATAAATAAGCCTCTCTTGTTTTAGTATTCATTTTAAAGTGCTCTGTCATCACATCAAAGCCCGTTTCACTATCTGCTAATACAAGATTCGCTTCCGCTAACTCTGCTCGGCGGTGAAGCGCCTTAATTCTAGCAATTAGAGTCAATGGGCTAAATGGTTTGGTAACATAATCATCGGCTCCCATTTCTAGACCAATGACTTGATCACTTTCTGAGTCACGTGCTGTCAACATAATAATCGGTACAGTATTGGACACTTTGCGAATTTCACGACAAACAGCAACCCCGTCCATCGTTGGTAAGTTTAAATCAAGTGTTATCATATCCCACTCATTTGGACTAGCTAAAAAAGTCTCCAAACCTTCTTTGCCATCGTATTTAAACGTTGCCTCCCATTTTTCATTTAAGAAGAACATCTGCATCATTTCGGATACCGATTCATTATCTTCAATCATCAGTACTCTCATACCTAAAACCCCTTTTCTCTACATTCTTTACCTCATTATACTACAATTAGTTACACTGATGACAACTTTGCTTTTTTATTCTAAAATCATTCACTTTATTCATCATTCATTCATATTTACGACCCTTTAGGTGAATCCTTCCCACTAAAATTCACACATTTCTAGCCTTAATAGATGATTTTTGTTACACTCTTAAGTATCACTTGGTTACTTAGGTATCTTCTTAAGGACCGATCTTAAAGGAGTTTTTTTACTATGACAACAGTTAATGGATTAGCATTTTTTGATTTAGATGGTACGCTTTTAGATGGCAACTCACAAATCACGCCAGAAATTAGCGCAGCAATGAAAGCGTTACAAGACAATAAGATTATTCCAGTTATTGCAACCGGTCGAACTAATTTGGAAGTAACTGATTTTGCAGAAAAAACTGGTATCAACTCATTCATTACAATGAATGGGCAACATGTTTTATTTGAAGGCGAGATTGTTTATAGTCAAATTATTCCGAAAGATGTTTGTCGACGTTTGCATCATAAAACACAAGAATTAAATCATGAAATTGGTTACTATACGCCAGAATCAATTCGTGTCTCAGCACATACTCCTATGGTAAAAAAAGCTTATGACTTCATTAATTCACCCCTACCAAGACTTGATTCTACGTTTTATGAAGAAAATAACGTTAATATGTTTTTAGCATTTTGCGAAGAAGATGATACCTTATATCATGAAGCATTTCCGGAGCTAACTTTCTTTAGAAATGGTCCCCATGCTATTGATATTATTAGCAAAGGCGGTTCTAAAGGAAACGGCGTGCGTGAACTAGTGAAAGCATTGAATTTGGAAGGCGTACCGACTTATGGTTTTGGTGATGGGACTAATGACATCGATCTCCTAAAAGCTTGTGATAACCGAATTGCTATGGGAAATGCTATTCCTGCCTTGAAAGAACTTGCGACCTATATTACTGCTAAAAATACAGAAGGTGGCATTGTTCAAGCTTTGCGTCATTTTAATTTAATCGATTAGCCCAAGTAGAATCAAAGAACCAGTTACTGATAGCTTGTTCTTTGATTTTTTTTTTAGGTATGTTATACTACTTTTAGTAAAGTTTATTTCCGACACACCCTTATTATTTTATTAAGGGGGCGTTACGGATTCGACAGGTTCAGTTCGAGCTTGGATTGCGTTCCGTAGGTTACGTCTACGTAAAAACGTTACAGTTAAATATAACTGCTAAAAACGAAAACACTTTCGCTTTAGCTGCGTAAAACCAGCGGGTGAAGATCCTTCCGGCATCACCCATGTGCTCGGGTAAGGGTCTCAAATTAAGTGGGATACGCTAAATGTTTCCGTCTGGAATGTTTAGAAGAGATCATCAGACTAGCGAAGAAGTATGTTTGTTTTATGTCAGAACTCTAAGCGAAACTTCAAACATAAAACTATGAGCGTAGATATTTAAGTGCCGATGTGCTTGGACGCGGGTTCGACTCCCGCCGCCTCCATTATTGGAGTAAAAACAATCAGTTAAAACTGATTGTTTTTTATTTTACTTATTTCTCTAGCAATAGTTATCTTTATTTAAACCAAAAAGACTCGCTATAGCTAACTATAGCGAGTCTTTTTTATCTTTCGATGGCATCAATAACCGTCACGCCATCAGCTTTCTTAGAATCTAACTCAAATTCTTTTGAGTCTGATGTTGTTTCTGTAATAATATAATAAAATTCTTCTGCCTCTTCATCACTTAAATCATCTATAGTCAAATAACCACTATACAATTTATCTGATAATTTTTCATTAAGCAACGTATCATTAAAGGATATTAGCCCGGTCTTTTGGATTGCTTCTGGTTTTAACTGCCCTTTTTCATCATAATCTTCTGGAATAGAAGATAATTGATTATAGTCTGTAAAAAGAATCTCCTCATTACGCACAATTTTACCTGATTTGTTTAATTCAACCGTAATTTCAGGTTTTTGCCAGTCTACAGTCTGGTACTCTTTTTCTTTTGACAAGTAGTCAACTATATTTTCTAATTCCTTAATTTCTGCTTGATTTAGCTCTGTCTCCCCATTTTCTAACTGGTTCTCTTCCTGTTCCTCTTTTAATTCCTTAATTTGATTAGTCAAATCATTGACCATTAAATCTTTAGAACGTTCAAATTGAGCTTTATTCGACTTTTCTAATTCTGAGACAAGTTCATCAGCCGTTTTATTTTCTAACTTTTTCAAAGTAGAACCGGTTCCTGCCGTATCATAAACTTTTATTTTGCCATTCTTTGAAATCATCACTTGTTCGATAATATTATCAGCATTAATACTTGCCTTATCTTTAGTATAGCCAATAAACCAGACACGTTCTTTTTCATTTTTTAATTGTTGTTGAATCGTATTAGCTTCTTTCGCTTCTTTCTCAATTTTTTTACGTTTTTTCTTATCTTGCGCCACTACTTTTTCTTTTTCAGCTTTTTCTACTTTTTCAGCTGGAGCTTTTGGGTCTTGATTTTTTTTCTTCGGCAAGTCTTTCTTTCCACCTATTCGCTTAGACTTTTCTTTTTCCTCACCTTTAATTTCTTTAGTTTTTTTAACATTACCGCTCTCTTCTACCTTACTTTCCTGTTTATCTTTCGGTTTTTCTCGTTGTCTGGCTTCTTTTTCAGCTTTTAATTTTTTAATCAGTTGACGATCTTTGATACGTTTAGCTTCTTCTTGCTCTTTTTTTGAAACTTCTGATAGACTTTCTTTTTTATCGCTATCGTTGGTCACTTTTTTAGCTTTCTTTTCCTCTTTTACCACCGTTTTTTTATCACTATTTGATGCTGAATCAGACGGTCTAGGATCTGGCTTACAACCTGTTAAAGCCAAGCTAGCTAGTATTAGTACACTTACTATTTTAATTTTTTTCATTTTGACACTCCTTTATATCGCAACAGTTCTTACCAAAATAGTATCATTCTCTTTCTCAAAAAACTACTATTTAACACCCTTTTTTAACTATTTAGCTATTGTCAGTTCTAACTTTTACCTTTATGATACATTAGTAAGTACTCTAATACTTAACATAATAACCTGAATATAGGATGGAAAATAATGCTAACAAAACATTCTGCTACATCTCACTATAAAGAACTCCTATTGTCGCAATACGATGATAACAAACCATTGTATGACCAATTTACAACTACTGTTCGCTCAATCATTCGCTCGCTAGTCGAGTCTGAATCGATTGCTACTCACACAATTGATACACGTATTAAAGAGCGTGATAGCCTGGATAAAAAAATCGAAAAAAAAGATAAATATACGGATATTTCTGAAATTACAGATATTTGTGGTTTGCGCATCGTAACTTATTATTCAGACGATGTTGATAAAATAGCTGCACTAATCAATCATGAATTTGAAGTTGACCATCAAAATTCTATCGACAAACGAGCTATTATGGAGCCCGATCGTTTTGGTTACCTTTCTTTACACTATGTTGTCAGCTTAAGCGACAACCGCTTGGAGTTACCTGAAAATCAAAAATTTGAGCAATTAAAAATTGAAATTCAAATTAGAACTATTTTACAACATACCTGGGCTGAAATCGAACATGACCTCGGTTATAAAAGCAAAAGTGAAATCCCCAAAAATATTCGTCGTAATTTTTCTCGCCTAGCTGGTTTATTTGAAATTGCAGATGATGAATTTTTAAATATTCGTAACAATTTAACCCGCTATGAAGAAAAAGTCAGTCATAATTTAGAGGATGACACACCGCTACAAGAAATTGATATTGACTCTATTACCTTAAAATTATTTATTATGAAAGATCCAGATTATCGTCAGCTACTCACACAATTAAAAGAAAATTTCTTACAAAAAGGACTTAACTTAGATTTTTATACCAAAAATTCATTAAACCCTAAAATAATTTCAATTTTTGATACGATTGGCATTGATACAATTGAGGAACTTAAACAATTATTGCAAAAAAGCCAACATTTTTGTGAGGAAATGATGTTAGATGTCGCTATAAATAACCCTAAACAAACTGCTTATACTTATGCTAAAGGCACGCCGTTACTCTATGCTGGATACTATTATATGATTTTACACAATTATTCAGAAAAAAAAATAATGACCATTCTCTCCGATTCAGACATCACACCTCGGAAGGAATTAGATCCCTCTTTTTATGAACATGTCACACGACTCTATCATAAAATAAAGGATCCCCTTTAAAAGAGTCGGTACTTACCGCTCTTTTTTTATCTTACTATTCTCAATAAAGGAGCTGATTAGTATATGGTACCCACTATTCTTACAAAAAAAAAGTTGAATAAAGCCTTTATTAACCAACTCTGTTACCATGAAATACAAGTTATGACACAATATAAACACAGCCTTTTACTCAAAACTGATGCTACTTCTAGTGCCATACTTATTAAAGTCGAAATTTGTAACGGATTCATTTTAGCTTTTGAACAACTCATACTCGGTCACTATTACTATACCCAAAACAAACAGCTATTTAGAGTCTTGCCCTTACAGCATAAATTACAACAACTGCTAACATTATCACAAGCCTTTAAGCCACATGAAATCAAAAAAACTAAGCCGTTACTTTTTACTAGTATTAAGCAAATCCTGATCCAGATATTTACCCGAGTCAGTAAAAGACCGAACGTCTTTTTTTTCAATCAGTCGCAATATGAGCCTCTTAAACAACTAGATACATTAATTAACTTACTACAAAAAATTATAAAAAAACAAGACGTTGATATTGAAGACCTAGCATGCTTTACCAACTCTCTAAACATGCTGACTAAACTTCACCTCTGGCAAACTTGGTCAATACGTTACGCACCTCCTTATCCTCAAAAGTTATCTATCCGTACTAAAAGACGAATAGAAGGTTTAGCGCCAACGATCTTTAATACGCTTTATTTTGACTATTGCTGGGATAATACGGCCATTACTACTTTTTTTTCTCATTTATATTTTCAACTTAATTCACAATCTAAACAATCGGTCGATGTTCTTATTTTCAAACTCTTGTTGCATGATACTCAATTAGTTGGCTCAACACTTTATACAAAAATGTTTCGAACGAGTCGACTCACATCCTTAGAAAAGACAGAATTAGTATTAACGCAATTAGGCGCAGAACTGGATTCGTTCGACTTCCTACAATTGACCGGTTGTCATAGTCTCGATCCTAAGATGGCGCCACACAGTGATTTTATTGAACTTTATTGCTACTGTGTGCGGGATGCTTATAAAAAGCAAGAATTAGAAAATTCCCAAATTCATCAATTAAGAATGTATTTCGACAAACAAAACATCAATTATATCAGAACACAATTTCCTAGGAACACTGATGAAGCATCTCTAGAAGCTTATAGAAAAGCGCCCTATCCTTTAGGTCTCGGTAAGAAGAAACTTTTGCGTGAGCCTGCTAGGTTTCATAATAAATACCCAAAAAATTGCGACTATAACTCTTACCAAGCTTCTTACTTACACCGAAAAAGATTAACCCCTAACTTTCACTCAGAATTTATCTTAAATCAACATGGGATGTTTGTTAGCCAGTGGAATGTCCTTAAACAACTTTCCCCTAAAGAAATCATCAGTAATCCTCAAAATTATCAGTTTACTGACGACTTTAAACGAGAATTATTAAATGGGGAGTCACTTAATTATGCCACTAAAAATAATCAAGAGCATCGTCGTCTAGATAGTGAGCCACCTATAAAATATGATCATTTCATTCGTAAACTTTGCAAAAAAGGTTGGAAAAGTCCCTCACTTGTCGACTATGACTTCAATAAAGTAGATAAAAAATAAACACGCCCATAATAAATGAGGGCGTGTTTATTTTTTATTTACCACACAAACGATAAATCGCTTCGGCGTAAATTTCTAAGGTTTGATACATTTCATCTAACTGCCAAGTTTCATTCGCTTGATGCATCGTATCCACTGTATTTTCAAACATAGCGCCAAATGCTACGCAATTGTCCATTGTTCTAGCAAAGGTAGCGCCTCCTGAAATCATCGGCTCACGCATATCACCAGTAACATCACGATAGGCACCTAGTAATGTCTTAACTAACTCTGAATCAACTGGAACATACAATGACGCTAAGAAGTCATGTTCCTCGTATTTAAATCCATATTCTTTGGCAAGTTCTTGAAGCTTGTCTTCAACTTGTTCTTTCTCAAAGGTAACGGGAATACGAATATCAATGCCAATTTTTGTTTCCTGATCATTAATCTCAACAGTTGCTACGTTAAATGTTAGGTTGCCTGAAGCCTCATCCTTAAACTCGCCTATAGCACTAATTCCTTTGGCATCCTCTTTAATTAACTTGCCTAATAAGTCAATTCCTTGATGGTCATAATGATTAACCATGGCTTCAGCTAGCCGTGTATTAGCATTGATCCCTTCGGGAGCATCTTTAGAATGGATGGCTTTCCCTTTGACATGGAGTGCTCCTGATACCTCTTCAAAAGAGTAGCCTAATTTTTGTAAGTCAGATGCTATCTCTTCGGCTTTATTCCCACGATAAATAGCCGTATCTGGTACAACATTTAGGGCTGCCCCACCTGAGACTTCGAACTCAGCTGAACCTTCTCCAGTCAAATAAACTTGTAATAGTCCTTTTTCTGCATAAATAACAGGGAAATTCGCATCAGGAGCAATTCCCATAGATACACCTTGTTCTTTTTCATGATACTTTTCCATACAACGCCATAAGTTTTCTTCGTCCGTCCCAAAAATAAAACGAATTTTCTTATCAAATTCTACCCCAGCATCTTTAAGTGCTTTAACTGCATATAAGGCCGCCACTGTTGGGCCTTTATCATCTTGAACACCACGCCCAACTAAAGCTTCTCCTTTTAGTGTTGCTTCAAAAGCAGGGCTATTCCAAAAACTTAGGTCTCCAGCTGGGACTACATCTAAATGACATAAAACTCCAAAAACTTCCTCGCCTTCACCTAGTTCTGCATAACCATAATAACCTTCTGGGTCAATAAAAGTTGAAAAGCCTTCTTCTTCAAAGATTGTTAAGCATTCTTTTAAACTATTTAAAATATCTTGACCAAAAGGCGCTCCTGGTACAGCATCTTGTAAATAAGATGGAACCTTCACTAACCGTTGTAACGTACTAATTGCACCTTTCTTATGTTCCTCTGTAATAAATTTTTTCATCCTTCTCCAACACCTTTCGATTTTCAGCTTTAACTACACTACAACAAAACTAATCATTGATTAACTCAACTAATAATACTATTATCCGTAACTATCATACCACTTTTTAATTTCTCTGCAAAATTAGAGCTATTTAAAAAGTCTAAAGTAACCTCTACCACAACAAAGAAAACCCTTACATTTTATAACTATAGAATAGCACGCTATCTAATTTATTGGTAGTAAAAAAATAAATTTGGGTATATATAACTGATTCAACCTAAAAAGGAAAGTCGATGTAACCAAAGCTTCAGAACCTCCGCTTAGATAATCGACTTCCTAACCATATTGATCTTACCATACCAAGAATTATTAGATAACAATTTTTTTGACGAGATAATCTCATCTCTCAGCGCTCCAATTGTAAATAATAAATCTCTATGATATTATAAGCATGTTAATGAAAGCAAATTGCCAATTTAGCTAGTCGAAAATCGTCGGCCAAGACTTTTCATTTGATGACAAATACTTACACATCCTGCTTACAATTTGAGTATAGTTGCTTTTTATCCTAAAGTCAATTGTTTTCGGGATTATTTTCCTAATACGAACAGGAAGGTGATTTAATGGAAATTTATTCAAAAATCAAACAATTGGTTGATCAAAAACAAGGTTGCAGTATTTCTAAACTGGAAAAGGAACTGGGTTTTGGAAGTGGTACTATACGCAAATGGCAAAAACAAATGCCCTCAATTGATAAAGTCTACAAAGTGTCACAATATTTTAACGTCCCTATTGGTACTTTTGTTGATGAAGATGAAGGGGATCCCTCAGTTTTAAACAGTGATATCATTACGTACAAGTTTAATGAACGGATGGCCTCACTTGATTTAAATGAACAAGATCGCCAATACTTGCTAGATGAGTTTATTTCGTATATTGATTTCAAAGCACAATTTTTAGAAAATAGACAAGACGATCATAAAAGAAAAATAAAAACTTAGGATTAATTTCCTAAGTTTTTTTCTTTTTATTTATAATTAATGCTCGCTTCCGCCTAACAAAATTTCGCCAGATTTTTCTCCTTTTAATTCAATCAATCTTTCTAAACCTACTACTAGGGCTTGACTCATATCATGATTACTCATCGAAGGAACATCCCTTTTTTCATCTACTTGTTGGTGATTGTAAGGAACATGAATAAAGCCGGCTTTCATCTGGTTGTATTGTTTATCTATTAAATAATGAACATCATACATTATTTGATTGCAAACAAAAGTTCCGGCTGTATTAGAAATACCAACTAAATAACCAGCTTGACTCATTTTTAAAGCCATTTCTTTAAGAGGTAACGTTGAAAAATAAGCAGGTGCCCCATCAGCTCTAATGGGTTCATCAATGGGCTGATTGCCTTCATTATCCGGTATTCGAGCATCTGCAATATTAATCGCAACACGTTCCAATGAGAGACCTGCTCTCCCACCAGCTTGACCAAGATTGAGAACAATATCAGGATGTTCTGACTCTATAGTTTGGTAGAGTACTTCCGTAGCTTTTCCAAAAACAGTAGGTAACTCTAATTTGATAATAGATGCTCCTGATAAACTTTCTGGTACTAATTTAACTGCTTCCCAAGAGGGATTGCAGGACTCATTGCCAAAAGGTTTGAAGCCAGTTAATAAAATTTTCATTTATCATTCTCCTCTAACTACTTAAGATTCCTATACTGTACCATAGGGCTTCATAAATAGACACTAAAAAACAGCTAGTCAGAAGACTAACTGTTTTTTATATCCTTCTCATAATTACTTTCATTTGCTTTACTAACTCGACGCGTTCTGCCTTTAACTGGAACATGTTGTAAAGATTTTAAAACGTGTTCGCCCTTACCATTTAATATTTCAACAAAAGTAGAAACATCAGCAATGCTAATGACGCCAATATCTTCTCCAGTCATCCCATCAATACTACACAGAGCTCCAACAACATCTCCTGCACGCATCTTAGTTTTCTTACCAGCATTAATATGTAACTTCATAATCTCGTCTTTAAAAACTAATTCTTTTGTTTTCTTTAATTTAGGTGCACGTTCTTGTTTTGCAGTAAATGATGACATTTTATCCATCACTAACTTTTCTTTAGGTGCTTTTAACTCGGTTAATTGTTGTTCTTGATTTTCCGAAATAGAATCAAAACGGCGATCATCAAATTCATTTACAAAAGAGATTGCTTTCCCTAATTTTTCAAAACGAGCGGTTCTACCAATCCGGTGTGTGTAGTTTTCATTACTATTCGGTAAGTCAAAATTAATTACCATATCTACATCGGCAATATCTAACCCTCTTGCAGCTACATCGGTTGCAACTAAATAACGAAAATAACCTTGTTTATATTCTTTAATAATTCTAGTTCGATCACGCTGTTCCATACCACCATGTAGCATTTCAGGTTTTGCGCCTAAAGCGGTTAAACTCTCTGCTACTTCCTCAACAGCCAACTTAGTATTACAAAAAACAATACAGGTTGTTGGATTATCCACTACCACAACGTCTAGTAGTAATTGAACTTTTTCCTCTTCTTTTATTCGATAAAAATATTGTGCGATACGGTCTTGTACCTTATTTTCAACTTGAACTTCAATAAACTGTGGGGCTACTAAATATTCCTCTACTAAGTGTTTAATTGCAGGCGGCATAGTAGCTGAAAAAAGAGCTTTTGTTGCACTACTAGGTACGTGATCTAAGACTTTTTCTATTTGTTCAATAAATCCCATATCTAGCATTTCATCGGCTTCATCAATAACTAGCGTTTCGATTTTACTTAAATCAACTGTGCCACGTTCTAAGTGATCTAATAGTCTACCTGGTGTTGCTACCACAATGTGCGTCCGTTGCTTTAGTTGACGCTCTTGAGCAGCAAAAGGACTACGGCCAAAAACAGCTTCCACTTTCAAACGTTTAAATCTTCCAATATGAAATAAATCATTTTGGATTTGTAAGGCCAACTCCCTTGTTGGGGTTAAAACTAATGCTTGCGGAGCGCGCTCTTCCCACTCAATACTCTCACATAACGGAATCCCAAAAGCAGCTGTTTTTCCACTACCAGTTTGTGATTTTACAATAATATCTTTTTTTGCAAGTAAAAATGGAATGGCTTCAGACTGTACCTGAGTAGGTTTTTCGTAGCCTAATAAACTAATAGCCCTGCAAATATCACTACTAATTTTTAATTCTGAAAATTGATTCTTTGTCATTTTTGTTTCTCCTCTGAAGTTTTGTCTTGATTACTTTGTCTTTAAAACTGTTAAAGCTATCCTTAAATCTATTAATCAACTACGATTACTTTAGAGTCAACTGAGTTACTATCTTTTATATCATTACCTGTGATAATAATTTTTTTTAATTTAGGCGCTAATGACATATCACTAATTGATGATAAAGTATTAAAACTAATGTCTAAACTTTCTAAATTAGGGAAAGAACTTAAATCTGGTATGCGATCTAATTTATCTTCCACTAGTTTTAAATTTTTAATTTCAGGCATACATGCCAAAACATCACTTACCTTAATCTTATCAATATGACTGCGGCTAATTTCCAAGTCTGTCACATGCGATTTTTTAGTTACTTTATGCTGATTAAAATTCTCAATATAAGAATCTGTAATTGATAATTTTTTTAAACCATTCACTGCTAAAATACTTTCTAATTTTCCATCGTATAAACGACTTGCCCTAATGTTTAATTCTTCTAAATCAGGATTACTATCGTTTGCTAACCACTTATTTATCTTTAAATCTGTCACTGTCAATTTTTTTAAATTAGGAAAATTTTTAATTAAATCATCGTTATTATCTCCCTGACCTTCAACTACTAAATTATTGACTGTCTTACTATCTAATTCATTGAGTGGTTGTGATAAGGTAAGATTAGTTAAAAATTCTAACTTTTTCAACAATGGTAACTCAATCTCCTCACTGTTTCCAGAAATATTCAAATTTAAATCAACGAGATTAGAAATCGTTTCAATAAAGCTAATATCTTTGACACTATCTCCTAAAGTTAACTCCAATGATGATAACGTATCACTATCTTTTAAAACATCAAAATTTTTAACTTTTTTTGTATGTAGAGAAACGTGTGTCAACATTGGCATGTTATTGATAAAATCAATATCATCTAAATGATTGTCGGTAATATTTAGCGTCGTTAATTTAGGCATTTTATATAAAAAAGTATAATCATGACCTTTTGGATGTTTTATCTGTAGCTTTTTTAATGGTTTAACATCTTTTAACCAGCTTAAGTCAGTAATTTGTGCCGAGTCAATCATAATATCCGTAGTATTAATTTCTGAAAAATCAATTTTGCCCTCTAACTTTTCAGAAATATAGCGAATATCTAAAAATTTCAATTGAGGAAATTCTTTTAACCCTTCATTATCACTCTTACTAATTAAGTGTAAACCTAGGCCTAATATTTCATCAGGATTATCAAATATGGTCGTAACATCGGCTACTGTCTGATTTAAACTCCCAACATAAAACTTTAAATTTTTTAAACCATGGAAAGGTTTATCTTTACTACTAGCTTCTATTTCAGAAGAATTGGCTAAGTCTAAGGATTCTAAATTAGGAAACAATTGAAATTCCTCTTCCTTGATCTTATCTGAAGAGTGTATAACCACATCATTGCTAGTTTTTATATAAGAATTAGGTGATTCTTTGTTACCATTTAATGAATAAGAAAACAACCAGCCATCATCTTGGTAACTTACTTTTAAAAATTTAATATCTCTGATATCATAAAATGGTTCTAACTCTGAGAATCTTTTCGTAAATAACTTCATAGGTTGAGTAATCGGATTTTTAATTATTGAACTATCCTCTACCATATCCCCAATTTCATTCAACAATTTATTATCTAACGTTTTTTTTAATGTCGGTGACTGATTAAATTCATTAACTGCAAAAAAAATAGTGCCAATCAATAAGAAACATGCTCCAGTTATAACCATTAATCGTTGACTGCTTGACATTATTTTTGCTTTTTCAGGCATTGCAACATAGTTAATTTCTTGCAATTTAGTATCAATAATTTTGTATTGTTGACCACATTTTGTACATGTGTAGACATCTGTATTTAAAGTTAATTTATTTTGACATAATTTACACTTTTTTTTAGTACGCCACATTACTCATGACCCTTTCTAAAAAATAATAACTGCTAGTTATTATTTTATCCCGTTATCCTTACTTTCAATCTTAAATATCCATCTAAATTAATTATATCCTTCTTTAAAATTAATACAATAACACTTTTTAGACAGTTTTTATTATATTTCATATCTTGGCGTAAAACTTAAATAAAAAAAGACAAAAAAAATAAACTCACTTGAGTTTAGTCTTAATAATATCTAAGCGTGGCGACGTCCTACTCTCACAGGGGGAAACCCCCAACTACCATCGGCGCTAAGAAGCTTAACTTCTGTGTTCGGCATGGGAACAGGTGTATCCTTCTTGCCATCATCGCCACACTCTTAGATATCTATTAAATTGAGTAATTGCTCACTCAAAACTGGATGTTAAAGCTTAATCAAAACATTCCTTGATCCTACGTTTAAATTCTTGGTTAAGTCCTCGACCGATTAGTACTAGTCCGCTCCATACATCACTGTACTTCCACTTCTAGCCTATCTACCTGATCGTCTCTCAGGGGTCTTACTTTCCGAAGAAATGGGAAATCTCATCTTGAGGGGGGCTTCACGCTTAGATGCTTTCAGCGTTTATCCCGTCCACACGTAGCTACCCAGCAATGCCCTTGGCAGAACAACTGGTACACCAGCGGTGTGTCCATCCCGGTCCTCTCGTACTAAGGACAGCTCCTCTCAAATTTCCTACGCCCGCGACGGATAGGGACCGAACTGTCTCACGACGTTCTGAACCCAGCTCGCGTGCCGCTTTAATGGGCGAACAGCCCAACCCTTGGGACCGACTACAGCCCCAGGATGCGACGAGCCGACATCGAGGTGCCAAACCTCCCCGTCGATGTGGACTCTTGGGGGAGATAAGCCTGTTATCCCCAGGGTAGCTTTTATCCGTTGAGCGATGGCCCTTCCATGCGGAACCACCGGATCACTAAGTCCGTCTTTCGACCCTGCTCGACTTGTAGGTCTCGCAGTCAAGCTCCCTTATGCCTTTGCACTCTGCGAATGATTTCCAACCATTCTGAGGGAACCTTTGAGCGCCTCCGTTACTCTTTAGGAGGCGACCGCCCCAGTCAAACTGCCCATCTGACACTGTCTCCCGCCACGATAAGTGGCGCGGGTTAGAATGGTCATAACACAAGGGTAGTATCCCACCAACGCCTCCTTCGATACTAGCGTACCGAGCTCTACGGCTCCTACCTATCCTGTACATGTGTCACAAACATTCAATATCAAACTACAGTAAAGCTCCATGGGGTCTTTCCGTCCTGTCGCGGGTAACCTGCATCTTCACAGGTACTAAAATTTCACCGAGTCTCTCGTTGAGACAGTGCCCAAATCGTTACGCCTTTCGTGCGGGTCGGAACTTACCCGACAAGGAATTTCGCTACCTTAGGACCGTTATAGTTACGGCCGCCGTTTACTGGGGCTTCAATTCTGAGCTTCGCATAAAGCTAACCCATCCTCTTAACCTTCCAGCACCGGGCAGGCGTCAGCCCCTATACGTCATCTTTCGATTTTGCAGAGACCTGTGTTTTTGATAAACAGTCGCTTGGGCCTATTCACTGCGGCTGGTCCGGAGACCAGCACCCCTTCTCCCGAAGTTACGGGGTCATTTTGCCGAGTTCCTTAACGAGAGTTCGCTCGCTCACCTTAGGCTACTCGCCTCGACTACCTGTGTCGGTTTGCGGTACGGGCAGTTGTATTCTAACTAGAAGCTTTTCTTGGCAGTGTGACATCAGAAACTTCGGTACTTTATTTCCCTCCCCATCACAACTTGTCCTTGAAGACGTAAGCATTTTACTCACATCAAGACTTGTTGCTTGGCCACACACTTCCAGTCGTGTGGATTTCTTAGCCTACTGCGTCCCTCCATTGGTCAAACAAATACTACTGGTACAGGAATATCAACCTGTTGTCCATCGCCTACGCCTATCGGCCTCGGCTTAGGTCCCGACTAACCCTGGGAGGACGAGCCTTCCCCAGGAAACCTTAGTCATACGGTGGACAGGATTCTCACCTGTCTTTCGCTACTCATACCGGCATTCTCACTTCTAAGCGCTCCAGTAGTCCTCACGATCTACCTTCGACGCCCTTAGAACGCTCTCCTACCAATGTACAAAAGTACATTCCACAGCTTCGGTAATATGTTTAGCCCCGGTACATTTTCGGCGCAGGGTCACTCGACTAGTGAGCTATTACGCACTCTTTAAATGGTGGCTGCTTCTAAGCCAACATCCTAGTTGTCTGTGCAACCCCACATCCTTTTCCACTTAACATATATTTTGGGACCTTAGCTGGTGGTCTGGGCTGTTTCCCTTTCGACTACGGATCTTATCACTCGCAGTCTGACTCCCGGATATGAATGGATGGCATTCGGAGTTTATCTGAATTCGGTAACCCGAGATGGGCCCCTAGTCCAAACAGTGGCTCTACCTCCATCATTCTTAATCCGAGGCTAGCCCTAAAGCTATTTCGGAGAGAACCAGCTATCTCCAAGTTCGATTGGAATTTCTCCGCTACCCACAGCTCATCCCCGCACTTTTCAACGTACGTGGGTTCGGTCCTCCAGTGCGTTTTACCGCACCTTCAACCTGGCCATGGGTAGATCACATGGTTTCGGGTCTACGACAACATACTCAAGCGCCCTGTTCAGACTCGCTTTCGCTACGGCTCCGACTCTTCATCTTAACCTCGCATGCTATCGTAACTCGCCGGTTCATTCTACAAAAGGCACGCCATCACCCATTAACGGGCTTTGACTTGTTGTAGGCACACGGTTTCAGGATCTATTTCACTCCCCTCCCGGGGTGCTTTTCACCTTTCCCTCACGGTACTGGTTCACTATCGGTCACTAGAGAGTATTTAGCCTTGCGGGATGGTCCCCGCGGATTCCGACGGAATTTCTCGTGTTCCGCCGTACTCAGGATACTCATAGGTGTGTGATCAATTTCGCCTACGGGGCTTTTACCCACTACGGCTGACCTTTCCAGGTCGATTCGACTATCCATCACAACTACCATATTTGAGTCCTACAACCCCAAGAAGCAAGCTTCTTGGTTTGGGCTCTTACCGTTTCGCTCGCCGCTACTAAGGTAATCGAATTTTCTTTCTCTTCCTGCAGGTACTTAGATGTTTCAGTTCTCTGCGTCTCACCTCATATACCTATGTATTCAGTATATGATGACAGCCTATGACAGCTGCCGGGTTTCCCCATTCGGAAATCTCTGGATCATAGCTTACTTACAGCTCCCCAAAGCATATCGGAGTTAGTCCCGTCCTTCATCGTCTTCTAGTGCCAAGGCATCCACCGTGCGCCCTTATTAACTTAACCTAATTTACTAACATTAATGTTAGATTTTTGATTTCCACATGTAGCGATACATGCTCCATCAATCCTTTAAACAGCGTTTTGAACTTTGTTTAAAAACTCTTATGAATAGTACTAATGTACTTATCATCAACGCGGTGTTCTCGGTTTGTTTTGATTAATTATATCTTTAACTATCCAGTTTTCAATGAACAATAAGTTTGAGAGTAGACCTCTCAAAACTGAACAAAGTGACTTACCTGTAGGATTCCGTTATATTCCTTAGAAAGGAGGTGATCCAGCCGCACCTTCCGATACGGCTACCTTGTTACGACTTCACCCCAATCATCTATCCCACCTTAGGCGGCTGGCTCCAAAAGGTTACCTCACCGACTTCGGGTGTTACAAACTCTCGTGGTGTGACGGGCGGTGTGTACAAGGCCCGGGAACGTATTCACCGCGGCGTTCTGATCCGCGATTACTAGCGATTCCGGCTTCATGTAGGCGAGTTGCAGCCTACAATCCGAACTGAGAATGGCTTTAAGAGATTAGCTTGGCCTCGCGACATTGCGACTCGTTGTACCATCCATTGTAGCACGTGTGTAGCCCAGGTCATAAGGGGCATGATGATTTGACGTCATCCCCACCTTCCTCCGGTTTATCACCGGCAGTCTCGCTAGAGTGCCCAACTTAATGATGGCAACTAACAATAGGGGTTGCGCTCGTTGCGGGACTTAACCCAACATCTCACGACACGAGCTGACGACAACCATGCACCACCTGTCACTTTGTCCCCGAAGGGAAAGCTCTATCTCTAGAGTGGTCAAAGGATGTCAAGACCTGGTAAGGTTCTTCGCGTTGCTTCGAATTAAACCACATGCTCCACCGCTTGTGCGGGCCCCCGTCAATTCCTTTGAGTTTCAGTCTTGCGACCGTACTCCCCAGGCGGAGTGCTTAATGCGTTAACTGCAGCACTGAAGGGCGGAAACCCTCCAACACTTAGCACTCATCGTTTACGGCGTGGACTACCAGGGTATCTAATCCTGTTTGCTCCCCACGCTTTCGAGCCTCAGTGTCAGTTACAGACCAGAGAGTCGCCTTCGCCACTGGTGTTCCTCCATATATCTACGCATTTCACCGCTACACATGGAATTCCACTCTCCTCTTCTGCACTCAAGTTCTCCAGTTTCCAATGACCCTCCCCGGTTGAGCCGGGGGCTTTCACATCAGACTTAAAGAACCACCTGCGCTCGCTTTACGCCCAATAAATCCGGACAACGCTTGCCACCTACGTATTACCGCGGCTGCTGGCACGTAGTTAGCCGTGGCTTTCTGGTTAGATACCGTCAAGGTGGGAACAGTTACTCTCCCACTTGTTCTTCTCTAACAACAGAGTTTTACGATCCGAAAACCTTCTTCACTCACGCGGCGTTGCTCGGTCAGACTTTCGTCCATTGCCGAAGATTCCCTACTGCTGCCTCCCGTAGGAGTCTGGGCCGTGTCTCAGTCCCAGTGTGGCCGATCACCCTCTCAGGTCGGCTACGCATCATCGTCTTGGTGAGCCATTACCTCACCAACTAACTAATGCGGCGCGGGTCCATCCTTCAGTGACACCCGAAAGCGTCTTTCATAGTTTTGCCATGCGGCAAAACCAATTATGCGGTATTAGCACCTGTTTCCAAGTGTTATCCCCCGCTGAAGGGTAGGTTACCCACGTGTTACTCACCCGTCCGCCACTCTTCTTATATGAAAGGTGCAAGCACCTTTCGAAGAAGCGTTCGACTTGCATGTATTAGGCACGCCGCCAGCGTTCGTCCTGAGCCAGGATCAAACTCTCAATAAAAGTTATGATTAAGACCGAAGTCTTTAGCTCATTAATGATTGCTAGCGAATTACTTCACTATACAGTTTTGATATAAAACTGATAAAAATTTTTGTGTTGTTATCTTACTAAAAGATAACATCCTACACGTTTGGTTCGTCTTACTTTGTTCAGTTTTCAAAGGTCTAAATCTTGTCGCTTTAGCAACTCATTTATAATATCATGTTTAGTTGTCATTGTCAACAACTTTTTGAAATATTTTTTTGAGTTGTTTCAACGAAGCCTTGCGACTTGTTTTAGCAACTTAATCATAATATCATGCTTAGTTGTTGTTGTCAACAACTTTGTGACATTCTTTTTAAAATTCTGTTACAAAAACATTTCGTTGTTGTTTTAGCAACCTAATTAGAATAACACCTAGCTGATTAACTGTCAATACTTTTTTTACATTTAATTCTAAAACAGCCCAATTAGCTCTCTTTAATGCTATTCCTAATAAAAATAAATTACAATTTGTTAGTTTACCTAGTAAACTCATCATAATATTCCTGGTATTTAGTGATTTAGTCGCTCTCTAGATTGTACTACTTCTAACTCTTCTCCTATCCAATTACTTAATAGATAATAAAAGATACAGAATACTATCGCCAAAGAATAAGTTTAATATTTTTAGAAATGACTCTATAATATATAGTGTTGATGGAAATCAAAAAAATTTCTACCAGCACTTTTTTGAGCATTTAAACACAAAAAAGCAACAACTAACTGATAAAATGAAATCGACAAAAACCACAAATCCTCTTTTTTGAGTATCTTCAACAGTTAGATAATCAGCTGCCACACTGGTTCAAAAAGAAATTACTCTTATTTAAAAAATATAAAGAAGGGATTAAAAATGCTTTTCGCTTCTCGTATTCTAAATGGTGTCACTAAAGGGCTAAACAATAAAATTAAGGTGATCAAACGGGTAGCCTATGGCTATCGAAATTTTTATCATTTTCATTCCCGTATTTACATTATTCAGGTCTTACTTTTTCACAACAATAAAAAAGGCCTGATAAGAATTTTCTATCCTTACCAGACCTAAATTTCTATTCAGTTTTTCAGCTCACCAACACAATTTGACGTAGAAACTTAGAAATCTAGATAAATAAAAAAAGACACTATATATAGTGTCTTCTCAGCTCCGGCAGTAGGACTCGAACCTACGACATCATGATTAACAGTCATGCGCTACTACCAACTGAGCTATGCCGGAATAATATAAAAATAAACCCACTTGAGTTTAGTCTTAATAATATCTAAGCGTGGCGACGTCCTACTCTCACAGGGGGAAACCCCCAACTACCATCGGCGCTAAGAAGCTTAACTTCTGTGTTCGGCATGGGAACAGGTGTATCCTTCTTGCCATCATCACCACACTCTTAGATATTTATTAAATTGAGTAATTGCTCACTCAAAACTGGATGTTAAAGCTTAATCAAAACATTCCTTGATCCTACGTTTAAATTCTTGGTTAAGTCCTCGACCGATTAGTACTAGTCCGCTCCATACATCACTGTACTTCCACTTCTAGCCTATCTACCTGATCGTCTCTCAGGGGTCTTACTTTCCGAAGAAATGGGAAATCTCATCTTGAGGGGGGCTTCACGCTTAGATGCTTTCAGCGTTTATCCCGTCCACACGTAGCTACCCAGCAATGCCCTTGGCAGAACAACTGGTACACCAGCGGTGTGTCCATCCCGGTCCTCTCGTACTAAGGACAGCTCCTCTCAAATTTCCTACGCCCGCGACGGATAGGGACCGAACTGTCTCACGACGTTCTGAACCCAGCTCGCGTGCCGCTTTAATGGGCGAACAGCCCAACCCTTGGGACCGACTACAGCCCCAGGATGCGACGAGCCGACATCGAGGTGCCAAACCTCCCCGTCGATGTGGACTCTTGGGGGAGATAAGCCTGTTATCCCCAGGGTAGCTTTTATCCGTTGAGCGATGGCCCTTCCATGCGGAACCACCGGATCACTAAGTCCGTCTTTCGACCCTGCTCGACTTGTAGGTCTCGCAGTCAAGCTCCCTTATGCCTTTGCACTCTACGAATGATTTCCAACCATTCTGAGGGAACCTTTGAGCGCCTCCGTTACTCTTTAGGAGGCGACCGCCCCAGTCAAACTGCCCATCTGACACTGTCTCCCGCCACGATAAGTGGCGCGGGTTAGAATGGTCATAACACAAGGGTAGTATCCCACCAACGCCTCCTTCGATACTAGCGTACCGAGCTCTACGGCTCCTACCTATCCTGTACATGTGTCACAAACATTCAATATCAAACTACAGTAAAGCTCCATGGGGTCTTTCCGTCCTGTCGCGGGTAACCTGCATCTTCACAGGTACTAAAATTTCACCGAGTCTCTCGTTGAGACAGTGCCCAAATCGTTACGCCTTTCGTGCGGGTCGGAACTTACCCGACAAGGAATTTCGCTACCTTAGGACCGTTATAGTTACGGCCGCCGTTTACTGGGGCTTCAATTCTGAGCTTCGCATAAAGCTAACCCATCCTCTTAACCTTCCAGCACCGGGCAGGCGTCAGCCCCTATACGTCATCTTTCGATTTTGCAGAGACCTGTGTTTTTGATAAACAGTCGCTTGGGCCTATTCACTGCGGCTGGTCCGGAGACCAGCACCCCTTCTCCCGAAGTTACGGGGTCATTTTGCCGAGTTCCTTAACGAGAGTTCGCTCGCTCACCTTAGGCTACTCGCCTCGACTACCTGTGTCGGTTTGCGGTACGGGCAGTTGTATTCTAACTAGAAGCTTTTCTTGGCAGTGTGACATCAGAAACTTCGGTACTTTATTTCCCTCCCCATCACAACTTGTCCTTGAAGACGTAAGCATTTTACTCACATCAAGACTTGTTGCTTGGCCACACACTTCCAGTCGTGTGGATTTCTTAGCCTACTGCGTCCCTCCATTGGTCAAACAAATACTACTGGTACAGGAATATCAACCTGTTGTCCATCGCCTACGCCTATCGGCCTCGGCTTAGGTCCCGACTAACCCTGGGAGGACGAGCCTTCCCCAGGAAACCTTAGTCATACGGTGGACAGGATTCTCACCTGTCTTTCGCTACTCATACCGGCATTCTCACTTCTAAGCGCTCCAGTAGTCCTCACGATCTACCTTCGACGCCCTTAGAACGCTCTCCTACCAATGTACAAAAGTACATTCCACAGCTTCGGTAATATGTTTAGCCCCGGTACATTTTCGGCGCAGGGTCACTCGACTAGTGAGCTATTACGCACTCTTTAAATGGTGGCTGCTTCTAAGCCAACATCCTAGTTGTCTGTGCAACCCCACATCCTTTTCCACTTAACATATATTTTGGGACCTTAGCTGGTGGTCTGGGCTGTTTCCCTTTCGACTACGGATCTTATCACTCGCAGTCTGACTCCCGGATATGAATGGATGGCATTCGGAGTTTATCTGAATTCGGTAACCCGAGATGGGCCCCTAGTCCAAACAGTGGCTCTACCTCCATCATTCTTAATCCGAGGCTAGCCCTAAAGCTATTTCGGAGAGAACCAGCTATCTCCAAGTTCGATTGGAATTTCTCCGCTACCCACAGCTCATCCCCGCACTTTTCAACGTACGTGGGTTCGGTCCTCCAGTGCGTTTTACCGCACCTTCAACCTGGCCATGGGTAGATCACATGGTTTCGGGTCTACGACAACATACTCAAACGCCCTATTCAGACTCGCTTTCGCTACGGCTCCGACTCTTCATCTTAACCTCGCATGCTATCGTAACTCGCCGGTTCATTCTACAAAAGGCACGCCATCACCCATTAACGGGCTTTGACTTGTTGTAGGCACACGGTTTCAGGATCTATTTCACTCCCCTCCCGGGGTGCTTTTCACCTTTCCCTCACGGTACTGGTTCACTATCGGTCACTAGAGAGTATTTAGCCTTGCGGGATGGTCCCCGCGGATTCCGACGGAATTTCTCGTGTTCCGCCGTACTCAGGATACTCATAGGTGTGTGATCAATTTCGCCTACGGGGCTTTTACCCACTACGGCTGACCTTTCCAGGTCGATTCGACTATCCATCACAACTACCATATTTGAGTCCTACAACCCCAAGAAGCAAGCTTCTTGGTTTGGGCTCTTACCGTTTCGCTCGCCGCTACTAAGGTAATCGAATTTTCTTTCTCTTCCTGCAGGTACTTAGATGTTTCAGTTCTCTGCGTCTCACCTCATATACCTATGTATTCAGTATATGATGACAGCCTATAACAGCTGCCGGGTTTCCCCATTCGGAAATCTCTGGATCATAGCTTACTTACAGCTCCCCAAAGCATATCGGAGTTAGTCCCGTCCTTCATCGTCTTCTAGTGCCAAGGCATCCACCGTGCGCCCTTATTAACTTAACCTAATTTACTAACAATGTTGTTAGATTTTTGATTTCCACATGTAGCGATACATGCTCCATCAATCCTTTAAACAGCGTTTTGAACTTTGTTTAAAAACTCTTATGAATAGTACTAATGTACTTATCATCAACGCGGTGTTCTCGGTTTGTTTTGATTAATTATATCTTTAACTATCCAGTTTTCAATGAACAATAAGTTTGAGAGTAGACCTCTCAAAACTGAACAAAGTGACTTACCTGTAGGATTCCGTTATATTCCTTAGAAAGGAGGTGATCCAGCCGCACCTTCCGATACGGCTACCTTGTTACGACTTCACCCCAATCATCTATCCCACCTTAGGCGGCTGGCTCCAAAAGGTTACCTCACCGACTTCGGGTGTTACAAACTCTCGTGGTGTGACGGGCGGTGTGTACAAGGCCCGGGAACGTATTCACCGCGGCGTTCTGATCCGCGATTACTAGCGATTCCGGCTTCATGTAGGCGAGTTGCAGCCTACAATCCGAACTGAGAATGGCTTTAAGAGATTAGCTTGGCCTCGCGACCTTGCGACTCGTTGTACCATCCATTGTAGCACGTGTGTAGCCCAGGTCATAAGGGGCATGATGATTTGACGTCATCCCCACCTTCCTCCGGTTTATCACCGGCAGTCTCGCTAGAGTGCCCAACTTAATGATGGCAACTAACAATAGGGGTTGCGCTCGTTGCGGGACTTAACCCAACATCTCACGACACGAGCTGACGACAACCATGCACCACCTGTCACTTTGTCCCCGAAGGGAAAGCTCTATCTCTAGAGTGGTCAAAGGATGTCAAGACCTGGTAAGGTTCTTCGCGTTGCTTCGAATTAAACCACATGCTCCACCGCTTGTGCGGGCCCCCGTCAATTCCTTTGAGTTTCAGTCTTGCGACCGTACTCCCCAGGCGGAGTGCTTAATGCGTTAACTGCAGCACTGAAGGGCGGAAACCCTCCAACACTTAGCACTCATCGTTTACGGCGTGGACTACCAGGGTATCTAATCCTGTTTGCTCCCCACGCTTTCGAGCCTCAGTGTCAGTTACAGACCAGAGAGTCGCCTTCGCCACTGGTGTTCCTCCATATATCTACGCATTTCACCGCTACACATGGAATTCCACTCTCCTCTTCTGCACTCAAGTTCTCCAGTTTCCAATGACCCTCCCCGGTTGAGCCGGGGGCTTTCACATCAGACTTAAAGAACCACCTGCGCTCGCTTTACGCCCAATAAATCCGGACAACGCTTGCCACCTACGTATTACCGCGGCTGCTGGCACGTAGTTAGCCGTGGCTTTCTGGTTAGATACCGTCAAGGTGGGAACAGTTACTCTCCCACTTGTTCTTCTCTAACAACAGAGTTTTACGATCCGAAAACCTTCTTCACTCACGCGGCGTTGCTCGGTCAGACTTTCGTCCATTGCCGAAGATTCCCTACTGCTGCCTCCCGTAGGAGTCTGGGCCGTGTCTCAGTCCCAGTGTGGCCGATCACCCTCTCAGGTCGGCTACGCATCATCGTCTTGGTGAGCCATTACCTCACCAACTAACTAATGCGGCGCGGGTCCATCCTTCAGTGACACCCGAAAGCGTCTTTCATAGTTCTGCCATGCGGCAAAACCAATTATGCGGTATTAGCACCTGTTTCCAAGTGTTATCCCCCGCTGAAGGGTAGGTTACCCACGTGTTACTCACCCGTCCGCCACTCTTCTTATATGAAAGGTGCAAGCACCTTTCGAAGAAGCGTTCGACTTGCATGTATTAGGCACGCCGCCAGCGTTCGTCCTGAGCCAGGATCAAACTCTCAATAAAAGTTATGATTAAGACCGAAGTCTTTAGCTCATTAATGATTGCTAGCGAATTACTTCACTATACAGTTTTAATATAAAACTGATAAAAATTTTTGTGTTGTTATCTTACTAAAAGATAACATCCTACACGTTTGGTTCGTCTTACTTTGTTCAGTTTTCAAAGGTCTAAATCTTGTCGCTTTAGCAACTCATTTATAATATCATGTTTAGTTGTCATTGTCAACAACTTTTTAAAATATTTTTTGAGTTGTTTCAACGAAGCCTTGTGACTTGTTTTAGCAACTTAATCATAATATCACGCTTAGTTGTTGTTGTCAACAACTTTGTGACATTCTTTTTATTTTTTTTAGCTACTTAATTAAGCAACTTCTATAATATACCAGTTGTTTAACTAATATGCAAGTTTTTTTAAAAATAAAGACCATTACCTCAGTAATGGTCTTTATTTTTAAAAAATTCTATAGACATATTCATTACTTGGATTACTAGTAACTGTCACTTTATCAGCTTTTACCATCGGTATTACTTGACTAAAGGGCTCATAATACTTTGTATCGATTGTTCCTCTAATCGTCAACCAAGTATTAGCTTTATATTCCTTATCCAACCCATTTCGATCAATCATCAATCCGTATACTCCAGAGTCAGCCACACAATGCAAAATACCAAATCTAAATAAAAAGAATGTTTCTTTAGTTGGATCATTATAAACAAAACCTTTAAACTCTATTTTTTTACCAACAAATTTTTGCGGATAATTATAGATTAATTCCATAACTTTCAAATAATTATTATCCGTTACTTCTATTGTATCTTGATTAATATATTCCTTTAGATCATGCTGCATTAATTTATCGTAATCTTCATCGTTAAAAAAGATATGAGTATTCGGTTTTAAATATTGTTGCTCAATATCTCCAAAACTAGTACTATCTTTACTTATAGGAAAATTAAACCCCTTGGCTTCAACAATACTCGCATCTAAATTTACCGTTGGTAATAAAAATACCACTAATACCGGTAAAGAGACTAAAAAATACATGCCAATGCGGCTGATTTTGGATTCAGCTCCATGATGATGTTCATCACACCCTTCATGACTATGACTTTCAGTATCTTTTTGTCCTTCTTTCACCCATTTAATCAACTGAATAATCGCCAAAAACATCGCAAAACACATTGTCATTTTTGTTAAATATTGATATTTAGGGTTAATATACTGATTAATTTTCCCTGATGTTTGCAAGTAACTCATCATCATAAAATAACCTGCTAATATCCATGTTCGTAACAATACATTCACCTCCTAAATAATTAATGTATAGATAAATACAACTCCTGTTACAATCCCAATTAATTGCAACATAAATTTTCGATTGAAATGACGACTCATCATCAGCAGATTCTTTATATCGACCATTGGACCATAGACAAGAAACCCAATAACTGGTGTTAACCCAAATAAATTTGCCATAGATGACCCGATAAAGGCATCTGCCTCAGAACACAGCGATAAGATAAAAGCAAAAGCCATCATAACAATTACTGCAGTAAAGTGATTAGATGCTAATGGGTACAGGATTGATGTTTTTAAATAAGTTTGCATTATAGCTGCTAAAACTGCACCGATAACTAAGTAACGCCCTGTATCAAAAAACTCATCTATACTATGATAAAATGCCCCCATTACTTTTTTGAAAAACGTTTTGTTGTCGACATTTTCTGCAGTGTAAGTGTCACTTTCACACGAACAATCACCTAAATCAACTGGTATGTCTTTTAAAATAGCTAATTTATTAAAGTACGCTAGCCATATCCCAACTACTAAAGCAACTACTAAACTACCCATTACACGTAAAAAAACAGGATAGCTATTATTATTAAACGCAATATAGGTTGAAAACAACACCACAGGATTGATAATCGGTGCAGTTAACATAAAGGTCAAAGCGACGTATGAGGGAACCCCTTTTTTTATTAACTCCTTTACCACTGGGATAATCCCACATTCACATGAAGGAAAAAAGAAACCTAACACCATCCCCGACAAAATGGCTAAAAATTTATTTTTTGGTAAAAACTTACTAACTTTAGCCGGGTTTAAAAAACTTTGAATAAAACCTGTAATGACGCAGCCAAATAAAACAAACGGTACAGCCTCAATAATAATTGAAACAAAAATCGTACTCGCTTGTAAAACTGAATTAGGTAAAGACATCTCTCTACAACACTTCCTTCTATCTTAAACTAGTTCACACGCTAGTGTTTACTGCCTAACCTACAACACTTCAAAGCAATCATATGACTATTCAAAAAACATGTTAAACTATCTTCAGTTTAACATGTTTTTTTGAAATTTCTATGTCTATAATTTACCTTCTTTAAAGCGACCTTCTAAAACCAAACGTTGGACTTTCATTGTCGCTGTCCTAGGAATATCATCATATGACATTATCATAGGTTTATTTAAAAACGGCATATGACTGACTAACTCCCACCAAAGATCCCAGTTAGGTGTTTCACCTGCAACAATCGAAACAATTGGTTGCGGTTTTCCTTGAGCATCTCGAACAATAATTACTTCATCTAAGAATGGTAAACGATCTAATAACATATCTTCAATTGCTAAGTTGCTTTCAATTGATTCTATCAAATCAATTTGACGATCAAACAACAATAGATTCCCCGCGTCATTCTTTTGACCATAATCACCACTATCCCACCATTTATCGTAAACATTATCAGCAAAGCGTTGATTTTCTTTATAATAAGTCAACGCACGTCCCTTAGAAAGCATTTGAATATTACCACTTTCTCCGGTCGCTACCTCTTTACCCGCCTCATTTACAATTCTAACCTCTGTCAATCCAGGCATGCCTACTCCCATATCTCGTGAATCTAATGCAACAATCGAGTCACGTGTATGAAATTTGTAAATCATTGGACCACACTCACTTTGACCATAAACCTGCATAAACACAGGGCGCTTATCACTTGAAGCTTCTAAGAACCTAGCCATCGTCCCTTTATTGATAGCATCAAATGTCGAGTGGTAATACTTAACTGATGCAAAAATAGATGGCTTCATTTTAGCAAGTGATGACCAACGAACAAAATTATTCGGATGGGTTTCCAAGGCATACGGTTGAAACTTCTCTAAAGTTCTCTCAACAGATACCTCGCTAGTGTCAGAAATATTCAACAACGGAAACCCTTTAGCCATCGCCGAACTAATACCAATATTAAACCTAGAATGTACTGGTGAAATGTGAAATGCCATTAACTTCTTTTTTTCAATTAAGTCAAAAACATTTTTTTGCCATTTAGTTCTCCATCCCATAGAATTCGCGGAATGGGCAATTAATTTAGGAATTCCCGTAGTACCTGATGTATGTGTTATATAAGAAATATCATCTACGTCCAAAAAGTCTTGTGGATAGTTTTGGTTAGCCTTTAACGCCTTCTCTACTAATCGGCTTAGTTCAATTAACTTAACTCTTGACGATACTACCTCTGCCAATGCCACACTAGCTGTCGCCTCATCAAAGATCAACCATGGCATCTCCAAACGATCACTTAAAACTGAGATAATATGAGCATCTAGGTGATGTGATACCATGACAGGAATCGCCCCAACATAAGAAACGGCAACTGCTAATAAGTAGGTATCGAAGCGCGATGTTTTAAAAATGACAACCTTATCACCTTTAACAACTCCCAATTCAATTAATTGAAAGGCCCTTTTTCGGATACTTTCGACCGCCTCAACATAGGTCGTCTCTTTTCCAAATTCAGGAAACCCTGGTAGTAATGAATCCGAATAAATTTTAACATCAGGATTAGATTCCGCCGCCTTCGTAAAATTCGTATATAAATTTAATGGCACATAATGATTATCTGGAAATTCCATTGTGACAACTCCTTTAATTCATCTTATTTTTATTTGTTAATATTATCACAAAAAAAGACTTAAGACATCTCATTTTTTTAGTTCTCCCTTGAAATAACCCCAACAAATAATAAACTAAGGCTAATCACTTATTGTAATTAGCCTCAGTTTCTCTAAATTATATTTTAAATAACTTTAAAAATACCCTAGTGGAAACAACGCCATCGGACTTACAACGACAATCCCTTCTTCTGTCCCCAAATATTCAGTTAAATGATTTTTTATTTCTACCTCATTTGTATTGGCGTGTACATAAAAATAAGATTGGTTTTTATCACTCATTCGATACTGCCACTTCCCTAAATATGTCATGGCTATTTTCAACTCATCACACTCTTTTTCTGTTAGTCGAGGAACTTTGACAATAAAACGTAAGGTCAATTGATCACTATAATCATCGCTTAACATTCGGTACTCCTTAATTTTTCCCTTTGTTTTATGACTAATTATAAAGTAACCCACCACTATCGTTAAAAGTAAAATAATTGCCAATTGGTTCAATAGAGACGTTCTTTTTTCAACAATTGTTCCCCAATAACTAATCAAAACAATTAAAGGTATCACACATCCATACATAATAAAAGTCTGACGATCACGTAGCCAAATATAATAATCTAAGTATTGATGAGGTTCACGAGATAATTTTCTTAACTCAACAACAATAGGATCCGCTTTGATAAGATAGTAAACCAATGTCATCCCTTTATTTTTTATAACTCTACTTGTAATAATCTCAACATTTTCTTGCAATAATGGCATATCAGCTGTTTGAACTACTTCAATTCTAATTAATTGATTGACTGTGTCATTCTTTTTAAATTGATAGAAACCACCAACTCTTTTGACAAAAAGCCAACCTTTTGTCAAAGCCTCATTTAAAAACATTTCTTCCTTTTCAATATCTCGATAAGAAAATGATAATCTTAGCATTTATTCTCCCTCCATTATAATTTGATTTAATTCTTTCAACCGACGTGACTCAGCATTCAATACTATTTGCCCTAACTCTGTTATTTGATAAATTTTACGCTGTTCCTCTTCATGAACCAACTTAATAACACCATCTTTTTGCATTTTGGCTAAGTTACCATATAGTGTTCCATTCCCCAAATTGACACGTTGATTAGTTAACTCTTTAATCCTAGTCATAATAGCATAGCCGTGTCTTGGCTCTTGCAAAGAAAAAAGTGTCAAAAACATGGTTTCCGTCATTGGTAAATATTTTCCTAACAACGCTTCTTGCTTTTCTAACATATTATTCCCTTCTCTCTCCTTTTACTTATCCTCATTATACATGACACGACAAGACCCGTCAAGATTCGTCATGTCTAGTCATGTCATGATCTTTTAATAAAAAAAAGGAGAAATCTAATGATTTCTCCTTTTCGACTTATTTTTTTAAACGTTCACCAATTTCTGACACTAACTCTTCTTCACTTGCAACAACTATCCCATTCAATTTCACTAGCCCTATTGTATAAAGATTAACATAATGGAATTGATTTTCGCCAATCTCTCTTAACGCTTCTACCTTTTTAAGGTTGTCGCCCCCTAGCTGGCGGGTATCTGTATAAACACCAATAACAGGTATTCCCTTAGCATAAGCAACACCTATTTCACTTGCAACACCAGCATCGATCGTACTACCATCTAAAATAGCAATAACCAGATCACTTGCTATTAAAGCCTCAGTATCAAAATTAGCAATCATTTTTGAATCAGCATAAGCTTGCTTATCATTAATCTCTAGCTGTTCTTGTGGCACATAAATATCTAAAGATGGATAATTCCCCCTCAATCCTGATACAATGTGAGCATTGTAGCGGCGCTCCATCTCAGAAAATAAAGGTGATGCAAAATAAACTTTTTTCATAACTTAACCCAACTCCTCATTAATTAATCAACCCGTTTTATTGTAGCATAAGCTTGTTTAAATCGTTCATTTAGAACCTACTTTTTCTACAAGATCATTATAACAAAACAACCCTTTCTTAGTTGTTTCTCTTTAGTCATGATACACTTGAAATAATCACTATAAGATAGGAGAATATTATTATGTTGATTTTAAATAAACAAGATATTACAACATGTTACACGATGCTAGATGCTATTAAGGATTCAAAAAAAGCCCTAACTAATTATAGTCAAGGTTTAACTACTGTCCCTTTAAGAACTGCCATTACAGCCAAAAATGGTCAAAATTTATTTATGCCGGCCTACAACCAAGAAGATCAAGCAACAGGTATCAAGATTGTATCAGTTTTCCCTAATAATCCTAAAATAGGAAAACCAGCTGTCCCAGCTCATATGTTATTACTAGATGGTCAAACAGGTGAAATTAGCTGTTTAATGGATGGAACTTATCTCACTCAACTACGAACTGGTGCTGTTCAAGGCTTAGCAACAGACTTACTCGCTAAAAAAAATGCTAAAACAGCTCTTCTAATCGGGACTGGCGGGCAAGCTGCCGCTCAACTTGAAGCGATGTTAACCGTAAGACCTCTAACTAAAATTTATGTATCAAGTATCAATTTAGCCGAAGCTCAAGAGTTTGCTATAACGATGGCGCAAAAATTTAAAGAGACTACTGTTTCCATCGAAGCTGTTTCAAATCCAAATCAGGTAGTTCCCTCGGCTGACATTATAACATGTGTGACAACCTCCAAACTACCTGTTTTTGACGGGAGATTGATTCAACCTGGTACTCATATCAATGGAGTTGGAGCTTATACACCTAGTATGTTAGAATTGCCAGTAGAAGCTATTACCAAAGCGACGATCAGAACAGTCGATACCTTAGACGGCGTAATGTCTGAAGCTGGCGATATTCTCGAAGCTATCAACCAGACCACGCTAACTCTAAAAGATTTTAGCGAAATAGGTCAACTAGATACAACCACTCTACGCCAAACCGATCAAGATATCACATTATTTAAAACTGTCGGCTCAGCTATCTTAGATGTTGTGACCGCTCAAACTATTTACACCCTTGCTCTCTCTAAAAAAATCGGACAAAAAGTTCAATTATAACAAAAAAAGGAACGACTAAGTCGTTCCTTTTTTTTAGTTATCTTCAACTTTATCTTGCAATCTTGCAATCGGTTGAATCCATCCTTCTCGGACCTCTAAGTGATTAATATAAAGCTGTAGACGTTCATACAAATGTACGCCTGCTTCTTCATATTCTGACTCTAAACGTTTCCCTATTTCTTCAATTGACGTTTTACCGTCAATCTGCTTCATAACAAAGCTACCATAGGCATCCATTGTTACCATTGTTTCCATAGGAATTTTGACATATAGTTTTCTAAAAAAACGTTGAATCCAATGATTTTGCGGTTTAACAATAACAAACATTCCTTGATCATCTAAACGATGCTCAATTTCAGGATTGATTTGATAAACAATCGTCAGAAAGTCTTCTAATTCTTCTGTCATATCACTTATTCAGCAGCTTTTTTAGATTTTTTCGCCATCATCGGAATGATTGAGAATACCACTAAGACAGCTAGTAAGACATATGCCCCACCATTGCCACCTAAGAAGCCTGAAGGAGAACCTGGTGTGATAACACCAGAAACTTGTAAAATAATACCTAATAAACCAATGATTGATCCTCCGGCAATCAAACCAGAAGACATTGAAATACCAGTATTAATACGTTCTTCTTTAAGATCTTCATCTTTACTACTCATCATTTCAACAAAGACACGAACTAACGCACCCAACACGATGATAGAAGTAGTTGCCATTGGTAAGTAAGCACCTACTGCAACACTCATAACAGGTAATCCTAATAAGAAGAAAGTAACACCTAAAGCAAAACCAACGGCAATTAATAACCATGGTAATTGTTGACTCATAATACCATCCGTTAATGTTGCAATTAGGTTAGCTTGTGGTGCTGAAAATTCAGCAATTCCATCAGCACCTGGAAGTAATTTATCAGCAAGTAATTGGATGATACCAGTTACGACAACAACTCCGACGATACCAGCGATCATGAAATAATTACGAACCTCGGCTGAGTTACCACCCATAACCATTGTTACTTTTTGTGATTGCATGTAGCTACCTGCAACCGAGATAATTGTAACAACAATTGTACCGAACATTAATAATGAAACATTAGCAGCTTGATCTGTCCAACCCATTAGGAAGAATACAGCTGTCATAATAACTAATGAAGCGATTGTCATACCAGATACTGGTAAGTTAGAAGTACCTAAGGTACCAGCTAAACGACCGGCAACAATTGCGAATAAGAAACCTAACACTAAAGTTAAGATTGCTCCGATAATTGCCATAGCAAAGTTATCAGAAATAATAACACCCATAATAAATGTCATTGCAGTACCGGCTAACAAAGCAATCATGCCGATTGGGCTTGATTTATCCCCCGTTTCGCCTTCACCTTTAGCAGCCATTGTTGCTTTGATTGATGTTATGATTGTAGGAATTAGTTGAATAGCACCAATTAACCCACCTGAAATCATCATACCAGCACCAATATACTTAGTATATGAACCAGCAATCACGTCAACACTTACTTGGTTAACTAATGTTGCCGCATCATTCCAAACAAATGATGAATCACTTGCCATTTCAGCAAAATAGCTAATTAATGGAATAACAGCAAAGTTTGTAAATACAGACCCTGCAAATAACGTCATTGCAACTTTGATCCCTACAATAAATCCGATACCTGAAAGCATTGGATTAGCTTCTACAGAAACTTTGGTTTTGTAGAAACCTGTTGTTGCATAGTTGATTGTATTGTTTACAACACCAAAAACTTGACCTGTTAAAGCAGTTAACACACCACCGATACCAAAACCGATACCCATGCTTTTAAGTGAGTCACCACCTACTTCAGAAGCAACTAATGATTCTGAAATCGCCATAGCTTCAGGATAAACAATATTACCATGCTCTTGAACTAATAAATAATCTTCTACTAAGCCAATACCACCTACTGAAAACAGTACAGCAGCGATCCCAACAAGGATTCCTTGCCAAAAATTGATTTGACCACCAATAATAACAATGGCTGGTAAAACGAAGATCATCCCTGAGGCAATTGTTTCCCCACCAGCTGACATACCAGCTAAGATATTTTTACCTAATACACTTTTGTTCTTTACAAATAATGCCACTAAACCTGAACCCAAGATTGAACCTGGAATCCCCGCAGCTACTGTCAATCCAACTTTCATTCCTGAATAAGCAGTTGAAGCAGCAAATAATGTTGCTAAAATAATACCAAAAATTAGGATTAAAGTGCCACCACTTTTTTTCTTTTTGCCATCGGTTACGTACGGTACATATTCTTTACCTGGTACACCACCATAAGCGCTTTTAGAAAGCTTTTTCATGCGTAATTCTCCTATTTAATATTTATTTTTTACAAAAGTAAAGACTGTCTTATGACACCAAGGTCGCAACCTCTTGTCACAAAACAGCACAATACTTCAAGTAACATAATTTAATTAATCAAATGTTTCCTATTTAATTAATTGATAAATAGAATCAGCATAGATTACTGCTGCACGGTAAATATCTTCTTCAACCATATATTCGTTTGCTTGGTGCATCACGTTTTCACGTCCTGGGAATAATGCCCCAAATGCACAACCACGTTCGAATAAACGACCATAAGTACCGCCACCAATTGTTTGTTCAAACCCTTCAAGACCTGTATATTTTTCATAAGTCTCTAAGAAAGTTTTCACCATTGGATCTTCTTTTGATGTATAGTGAGGCTCTTTAACACCAGCTTCAACAATTACTTTGGCATCAACAATTACCGCTTGCATTTGTTCGGCAATTTTAGCTGAATCTGTCCCTTTAGGGTAGCGGATGTTGATTGAAATTGTTTTATCGCCCTCTTTAGTGTAACGGAAAATGTTAGCACTTGATGTTAATTCACCCATGATGTCATCTTTATGAGCCACGCCTGTCAAGTTACCTTGAGGGTCTGCATGTAAGAATTTAGCTGTTGCTTGGATATAAGCTTGGCCTTGTCCATCGAATTTATAAGCTGATAAGAAGTTAGCTAAATGCGTCGCAGCATTTACACCGTCAGTTGGAGTCTGAGCGTGACATTGTTTACCATAAAGTTTGATAGTAACAGTTTCACCGTTGGCAGTAAAATCAGCACGAACGCCATTTTCAGCAACATAGCTTTCTAAGGCAGCTTTCATTTCATCCGTATTTAATCCTGTTGTCATTTCAACAGTTGCATCTCCTGGAACCATGTTTGAAGCAATTCCTGCAGTAAAGGTATTTAATGTTACATCACCTTCTGAGGCATCATTATTAAACTCTAATGTATAAGATGCAATTCCTTTTTCACCATTGATGATAGGGAACATAGCATCTGGAGAGAAACCAAAGTCTGGCATCGTTTCATTAGCCATGTAACGATCCATACAAGCCCAACCGCTCTCTTCATCAGTTCCGATAATGAAACGAACTTTTTTAGAAACAGGTAATTCTAATTCTTTGATGATTTTAAGTGCATAGTATGCAGCCATCATAGGACCTTTATCATCACTAGAACCACGAGCATATAATTTTCCATCAATGATTGTTGGTTCAAATGGATCTGTGTTCCAACCATCACCTACAGGAACAACGTCAACGTGTCCTAAGATCCCGAAGGTTTCATCGCCTTCACCATATTCAATATGACCAGCCATGTTTTCGATGTTTTTAGTAACGAAGCCATCACGTTCACCAAATTCTAAAGCTTTGTGTAAAGCCATAGCAGGACCTTTACCTACTGGAAATTCTTCAGTAGCATTCTCCATATCTTTCACACTGTCAATACGGATAAGTGTTTTTAAATCTTCCATTAAGTCAGATTTACGTGAGTCAACTTCTTTTTGCCAATCAATTGTTGTCATAAAAATTCCCTCTTCCTAAAAATTATTTAGACGAACCTATCTAGTCAGCCTCAGCATTCTAAATAGCCCCTATTACTTCTTTAGTATAGCCTTGAACAACCCTATTTAGTAAGCGATTTCTTGGTTTTTTTAGTGTTTTCTCATACTAAAGCGCTTATATAAGAATTTTATCCGACTTAAAATAACCATTTCGAACTTTCTCACTTCATTTGTTCATCTATAGCATGATATCTCTAGGCTTCTTTATCCTACTTCATCATTTTATAAATTAGACTATTCTAACTTTTATTATTTTAAATGAAAATTGCCCTAGTTTCAACTCACTATTTTTATTTATTACAAAAAAAAAAAAGCTGATAAGACCGCTTATTCTTTTACTATCTAAAACATCTAATAGATTCTTTAATAAACTCAAGAGATTTTACTATCATTATAATTCTATTAAAATAATCTTATTATAGTTAAAATTAATTACTATCAAAATAAATTCACTTAAAACGACTAATTATTATATAATGACACCGCTTAATAAATACAACTTTGGATTTTATTTAAAAAATCGTAGCCACTACCCTATAATAATCAAAACAAGTCTTAGTTTGTTTCTTTCTTGTGCGTTAATTGATGTTCAAGGTAAGCTATCCAAACTAAAATAAGCTATTCGGCTTATTTCAATACGCTCTAAAATCGTTCTTTTCAGCACCTCACACAAAAATTGATTGATAACTTTGTAATTGTAATATAATGAGGCAAAATATTTTTTGGATTACTGTTATTGGTACAGCTATCCTAAGTAAACGGTTGACTTCTACTTCCTATCTGATCTCTTCTCTCAGCTCTTTTTTATAATAGCCGTTGCTAATCCCGGAAATTCTATCTAGTAAAGACCCTTCACCATTACGCTAATCTTGAACTATAAAAACTTTTCTTTCCTTAAAAACAGTATCTTTAATATCACTCTTTTCTTAAGGTAACAGTATCTTGACATTATGCTGTTTCAACTTTGCCATAATATTACTAGGCAAAGAACGATTGGCGATCACTAAATCAATATCTTCAAAACCAAAAACTTTAAAGTTATGATTATTGTCAAATTTTGAGTCATCTACTAATAACACTAGTTTTTTACTTTGTTTTCTTAATAATTTTTTAAAGTAAAAATCGTCTGGATAGGCATAAAAAATGCCATCTTCTGAAATAGAAGGTGCACTAATTAGACAATAGTCAAATTGAACCATTTGCATATCTAATGATATATCGGTTGTTTGGATATAACGTGACTGAGTATTTAGCTTCCCACCAAACGTATACGTTTGAATTTGCTCTTTGGTCACCAACTCATTAATTACATCAAGGCTATTGGTAAAAACGTTGAGTGGCATATCAGTCAATTGTTCGGCGAGTGTTGCAATTGTCGTTGACACATCCAAATAAATAGTCTGCTGTTGCTTTAAGAGAGACTTAGCTAACTTTGCCAAAATTAACTTACTTTCTGTAGCAGCAACTAACCGGCGATTGTAAGTTTCTAATTTTTTATAATTTGCAGCCAACTTAATATAACCGTGAGTTCGCTCAATTACACCTAATTCTGCCAAATAAATAATATCTCGCCTAATGGTATCTCGTGAGGCCTCCACTCTTTCAGGAAGTAAACTTACTTTGACTTCCTTTTCTTTCTCAACTATCGCTACTATTTTTTCGATTCTTTTTGACCGATTCATTCAACACTCCCCCTTTAAGCTTTTATAAGTATTTACTTAATTATCATACCATATGTTATTCAGTCTACTAAAAAACTGATGAAAAGTTAATTAACTTTTCATCAGTTTTTTTTATTTTTTATCTTTTAATTTAATTTCTTTTAACGGAATCAATTTTGTTTTATTTTTTATTTTATAACCTAAGTATAAGCTTACAACCAAAGGGATACTCATATAGGTAATTAAAATAGCTGACCAGTCCCCTTCAACAAAGGCTGGAATGTCTTGACCGATAATAACCATCAAACATAATAATAAGGCAATAATTGGACCAAATGGAAACCATCTTGCTTTATATTTTAATTCAGATGTATCACGATTTTGCGCTTTAAAAGCACTACGGAATCGTAAATGACTGATTCCAATACCTAGCCACGCAATAAATCCTGTTAAACCTGAAGCCGCTAATAATAACCCATAAAAACCATCACCCACGATTGAACTTAAAAAGGCAAAACCGCCAACAATAGTCGTCGCAATAACTGCATTTAATGGAACACCACGTTTGTTAACGCGACCTAGAAAAGCAGGTGCTTGACCACTGACAGCCATTGAATGCAACATACGAGATGAGGCATACAACCCTGAATTTCCTGCTGATAAAACAGCTGTTAAAATAACTGCATTTAAAATACTGGCAGCTGTCGCTAGACCAGCACGTTGAAATACTAACGTAAAGGGACTAGTTGACACATCTGAAACTTCTCCACCTAATAAGTAAGGAGACGTATAGGGAATCAACATTGCAATAATAAAAATCGAAATAATATAGAATAAAATAATTCTCCAAAAAACTTGTTTGATTGCTTTTGGAATAGACTCTTCAGGATTTTCAGACTCTCCAGCTGTTAGACCAATTAATTCTGTCCCTTGGAATGAAAAACCAGCAACAACAAAAACACTCAGTAAGGCAGGAATACCGCCAACAAAAGGTGCTTCGCCAGTTGTAAAGTTTTCAAATCCGACTGGACCACGTCCACCCATAATTCCAAAAATTGTTAATAATCCAATAACAATAAAGATAATCACGGTTACTACTTTAATCATTGAAAACCAATACTCCGCCTCAGCAAAAGAACGACCACTTGTGGCATTGATTGCAAAAATCAACCCTAAAAATATTAAACTAAAAATCCAACTCGGAACGTCTGGTAGCCAATATGCCATGATAATTGCAGCTGTATTAACTTCCACGGCCAAAGTGATTGCCCAGTTAAACCAGTAATTCCATCCTAAAGCAAAACCAAAGGCCGGATCAACAAATTTTGTTGCATAAGTACTAAATGAACCAGATACTGGCATGTATGTTGCCATCTCTCCTAATGAGGTCATTAAAAAATAAACCATACATCCCATTAGGGCATAAGCAACAAGTGCTCCACCTGGTCCTGCTTGAGAGATTGCCGAACCACTTGCCAAGAACAAGCCGGTTCCGATTGATCCCCCGATCGCAATCATCGAAAGATGACGCGTTTGTAACGAACGTTTCATTTCTGTGTTCTCTTGTGACATAACTTCCTCCATCAACCTATATTTTAAAAAAAGCAAAACCCACCCTTTATGCAGAGTCTATCTGACATAAAGAGTGGGTATTATTTATACGGCACACTTTTGTTCTGATAGCTCATCATGGTTAGACCACAACAGTCATACACTTATTCAATGTATGCCCAGATAAAAATAACGAACAAGTTATTTTTCCTTCGGCAAAACACCTTTTCTAACAATGTCACTGGAATTGTTCTTCCTCAACCATTATACTTATGAGTTTTGCAGCCTCTATCTCTTCTAAAGAGTATTTAATTATTTAACGTCTCTCATTATAGACTAAGCTTTCACTAAATTCAACTCGATTACTACTTTTTTAAAATTTTATTCATAACAAGTACTGTTATTTTAATGTCGTTCAAGTGCATTAATCACCAACTAAAAACGTTTTCTAACGTCACTAAATGTTTAATATCATAAAACAACTATTTTATATTCAATTTATTGAATACACTAATTAATGAAGACTAGTCATATTCTTAAACACTAAGCTAACTCAGTCGCTACCATAAAATGTCCCGCAATATCTGAGATTCGAGATAAATCAACATTACCACCTGAGACTACAGCAACGGTTTTTTTCCCTCTAACATATTTCTCTACTTTACCACTTAAAATAGCAGCTGTTGCTAGGGCACCAGCTCCTTCAACAACAACTTTTGCTCGTTGAATTAAATCTTTGATTGCAAATTCAATCTCATCTTCTGTGACTAAAATCATGTCTGTCACTAAATTATTTACCACCTCAAATGTTAACTCACCAGGATACTCCACTGCGCACCCATCAGCTAATGTCGTGCCTTCTTTATGAGGGGTAATTTGACGAGCTCTAAATGATTCTGTCATACCATGAATCCTTTCAGCTTGAACCCCAATAATATTAATAGACGGATTGAAAGCCTTTAACGCCACTGCTAATCCAGCGATTAGACCACCACCTCCAACAGGAACAATCACCGTTTCAACATCCCAAAGCTCATCCAATATCTCTAAGCCAATGCTTCCTTGCCCTGCCATAACTAAGCTATCATCATATGGAGGAATAAAGGTTTCCCCCGTTTCTTTTTGGACGGCTTGACAGTAAGCTTTCGCCTCATCAAAATTATCTCCATGTAAAACAACTGTTGACCCATATCCTTCTGTTGCTGCAACTTTAGCAATGGGTGCACCTATGGGCATCACAATTTTACTTTTAATTCCTAATAGCTTACAAGACAACGCTACTCCTTGGGCATGATTACCAGCTGAACAGGCGATAACGCCTTTAGCTTTTTCTTCATCCGTCAAATGAGCAATTTTATTGAACGCCCCACGAAATTTAAAAGAGCCTGTTAACTGCATATTTTCTAATTTTAAGTAAACATCTCCACCACTCTTACTACTTAAATAATAAGACTGTAACAACGGTGTTTGTCGAGCATATTGAGAAATAACATGTTTGGCCTCTCGTATTTGTTCAATTTTTACTGGCAAATTAGTTGTATTAATCATGAATAAGCTCCTCCAATGACACATAGTCATGATCGGTTGCTTCTGCTAAAGCATTTTGGACAACCTGTCCTCGATAGATACTCATCCCACTTCTGAGAGCAGGGGTTTCTCTAACAGCTTTTTCTAAGCCTTTATTTGCTATTTCTAACAAATAAGAAATATTCCCCTGAGCTAAAGCAAGTGTTGCCGTACGTGGTGTAGCACCTGGCATATTAGGCACAGCATAATGAACGACATCATGTTTAATAAAAATGGGCTCAGCATGGCTTGTTGCCTTTTCAATTGTTTCAACTGTGCCACCTTGATCAATAGCAATATCAACAATCACACTACCTGGTTTCATTGATTTCACCATATATTCTTTGACAAGTTTAGGTGGTTTAGCTCCTGGTATCAAAATAGTCGAAATAAAGACATCAGCTTGACAGATATACTTTTCTAAATTTTCAGTAGTCGATTTAATAATCTCAACTGTTTGATCAGCATATTTAGTGGTTAATTCTTTTAGACGTCCCTCATTTAATTCAATAATAATGACACGACAACCTAAACCAAGTGCCATATCAGCAGCATTTTCTGCTGAATTTCCTCCACCTAAAATAACAACTGTCCCTGCTCCTATGCCTTCAATTCCTGGTAATAAAATTCCTGAACCACCGTGTTGTTTTTCTAAATAAAACTGTCCCATCGCTACTGCTCTCCGGCCAGCAATAGCACTCATTGGTTTTAATAATTCCAAGACTCCTTCAATCTCAATGTTTTCACCTGAAATAGCTGTAACCCCTGCCTGACACATTGCATCCGTACATTCTTTCGAAGCAGCTAAGTGAAGAAATCCCCAAATAATTTGATTTTTTTTAAAGTAACCGTATTCTTGGGACATTGGTTCTTTTACTTTAACAATTAGATCCGCTGACCAAGCTACCTCAGTTTCAACTATTTTTCCCCCAAATGCTTCATACTGATCATCAGTAAAACCACACCCCACACCTGCCTGACTATCTACTAAGACTGTATGACCAGCTTCAACTAGTTTCCCAACGTTTTCAGGTGTCATGCCAACTCGGGCCTCTCCTTGTTTAGGATCTTTAATGATACCGACTTTAATCATCTCTACTCTCTCCTTTGTGATTGTTTTCACTTATTAATATAACATTCAAAAATACGACCCACAACCTTTTTAATGTTTTTTTCACAAATTCTCATGTTCATTTTTTTATTCCTTGTTTTTTTAAGCATGTCAGCTTCCTATCAGGTTTTAAACTATTAAATTGTTCTCATTTTATGACTATTTTTAGTTTTGAGTGGCTTCTTTTTTCACTAAAATACTTCCTAATTACTTGAGTCGTTATCTCAATAAATCATCATTCTTTGTGTAAAAATTAACCATCTATATAAGACTGTATAAGACCTCATCCTTTTTTTTCACAAAAATACTCATATTGTATTTCTAAACGAACAAAACAACAAAATAAGACTATTAACCCCTCGTTTGTTAGACTTATTAATTATTACGACTAGACTTAGATCAAAAGCAGTCCTATAGTTTAGACAAACATTATTTAATGTGTTTAGTTTGCAATTTAATGGAGGAATTAGTTTATGAAAGCAGCAGTATGGTATAACGAAAAAGATATCCGTATCGAAGAAACTGAATTAAAAGAATTAAAAGCAAATGAAGTAACTGTAAAAGTTGCTTGGGCTGGTATTTGTGGTAGTGATTTACATGAATATGTTGAAGGGCCTGTCTTTATCCCCGTTGAAGAAAATGATGAATTAACTGGTCAAAAAGCGCCACTAACAATGGGACATGAATTTTCAGGTGTCATTGAAAAAGTTGGAACTGATGTGACTGATTTTAAAATTGGTGACCGTGTTTCAATTAATCCAACTCTAACTTATGGTAATAAACCTGAATCAGTAGACGTTTATGATGGTTTTAGCTTTGTTGGTCTACATGGCGATGGAGGCTTTGCTGAGTATGCAAATGTTCCTGTTTCGACTTTATATAAATTACCTGAGACAATGAGCTTAAAACAAGCTGCGCTAATTGAACCAACTGCCGTTGCCGTACAAGCTATCAAAGAAACTGGTATGCGTTTTGGTGATAACATTGCTATCTTTGGTGCTGGACCGATTGGTCTTTTAACAGTTGCTGCAGCTAAAGCAGCCGGTGCTAGTAATATTATTGTCGCTGACTTATCACAAGTTCGCTTGGATAAAGCAATCGAAATGGGAGCTACTCACACTATCAATTCTGGTAAAGTTAACGCTGTTGAAGCGATTCGTGCTATTGTACCTGTTGGTGTTGACGTTGCTATTGAAGTTGCTGGTGTAGAAATCACTGTCAAACAAGCGATTGATGTGACACGTCCTCGTGGAACAATGGTAATTACTTCAATCTTCGCCAATCCAATCTCATGGCACCCAATGCAATTAATTAACTCTGGTGTAAAAGTATCCTCTTCTATTGCTTATTCACCAACTACTTTCCAACAAACAATTAATTTAATGGGCACTAATCAATTGGTAAATAATTCTGTTATTACTAAAGAAATTGAATTAGATGATATTGTTATAGAAGGTTTTGAGACACTGGTCAATGATAAATCGCAAGCCAAAATCTTAGTAAAACTAAGTGGCGCAGAATAAAAAAAAGGAGTAGATTTTATCTACTCCTTTTTTTATTTTTGAATTACCACAGCTCTTTTTTGTTCTTGCGTCAAGCCATGGCAAAGTAAATTCAAAATAATTGCCGTTAAACTACTAATCACAATCCCATTTCCTGTAAACATTTGCACTGTTTCTGGTAATTGATTAAATAAACCTGGTAACATATTGAATCCTAACCCAAAACCGATTGAAACAGTAATGATTAATAAATTTTTTTCATCAGCTAGATCAGCTTGAGATAACATCTTCATTCCTTGAACTGCTACCATTCCAAACATCACTAACATGCCACCACCCAGAACTGACTCAGGTATAACTTGAGCCATTGCCCCTACTTTAGGAAATAACCCCAACAAAATTAAGAAAAAAGCTGAAAAATAAATAGGTTGTCGGGTTTTAATACCTGACAATTGAACAAGTCCAACGTTTTGAGAAAAACCAGTATAAGGGAAAGTATTAAAGATACCACCTAAAATTACTGCCAATCCCTCAGCCCGATAGCCTCGTTTCAAGTCATCCTCAGTGACTGGTTTCTCTACAATATCCCCCAAGGCAAAGTAAACCCCTGTTGATTCTACCAAACTAACAATTGAGATAATAATAATCAATAAAATAGACCAGATATCAAAAGTTGGTTTCCCAAAATAAAAAGGCTGTGGTACATGAAAAGTCGGAGCTGCACTAATAGCAGATAAATCAACCTGACCTAAAACAGCTGCAATCAACGTTCCACCAATTAACCCAATCAAGACACCAACTGATTTCATAAAACCTCTAGCAAAAATTTGTGTGCCTATGATCAAGAAAATAGTAATAAAAGCTAAGCCTAAATTGATCAAATCCCCAAAATTACTAGCACTTGGGTCGCCTCCTCCCATCTTGCCTACAGCCACCGGAATCAGCGTCAAACCAATTACTGTAATAACCGTTCCTGTGACAATTGGTGGAAATAGTTTCTTTATTTTAGAAAAGAAACCGGCAATAAGTACGATAAATATCCCCGATGCGATAATAGCCCCATAGATAGCTCCAATGCCGTTTTTATTACCAATTAAAATAAGAGGTGCCACAGCTTGAATAGCACAACCTAACACGACCGGTAAGCCAATACCAAAAAAACGATTGACTGTTAATTGTAAAAGTGTTGCCACCCCACACATAAAAATATCAATTGAAATTAAATAAGTCATTTGTTCTTGATTAAAATTTAGACCTGTTCCAATTAATAAAGGCACCGCCACTGCCCCAGCATACATAGCTAGTAAATGTTGTAACCCTAATACCGCACTTTTACCTGTTTGATTTGACTTACTCACCTTGAGATTCCTCCTTTAAAAACGTTACGTCGCCTTCTGATAATGTTGCAACTCTTGCTAGAGATAGAACAGATAAATTCAATTCTTCTAATAACTGTCGTCCTTCTTGAAAAGATTTTTCAATAACAATCCCTATCCCACAAACTTGACTCCCAGCTTGTTGACATAATTCAACAAGTCCTTTGGCTGCTTGGCCGTTTGCTAGAAAATCATCAATAATTAATACCTTATCTTGAGATGTTAAAAATTTTCGAGAGATTGAAACTTGACTGGTTACTTGTTTGGTAAAGGAATGAACACTTGCACTCAATAATTCTTCATTCATTGTTAAACTTTTAGATTTTCGGGCAAAAATCATAGGAACCCTTAAGCTCTGAGCTGCAAAAATAGCAGGTGCTATACCAGAAGCCTCAATCGTCACTACTTTGGTAATGCCTTGCTCTTTAAATGCTGTAGCAAATGTTTCACCTATTTTTGCCATTAACTGGGGATCGACTTGATGAGTTAAGAAACTATCAACTTTTAAAACACCTTCATCTAAAACTTGCCCGTCTATTTGAATACGTGTGATTAATTCTTCCATATTAACACTCCTCAACCTTTTATTTATCATTAAAATAATAAGTTATGTCTGCAATCTCAAAGACTACACTACAAAGTTTAAATACGTAAAAAAACACCTTCTTTGCATAAGCAAAAAAGGTGTCATCAACACGTTTTTTACTTATAGTCCAACATTTACGGTATTGGGTAGAGACTGTCGACCATATTTCGACGATATATAAGCATAACAGCTATTTAAATGATAGCTCCATTATCAATGGAAATCATAAAAAAAGCAAGGGTAGAAAACGTTTTAAGTTGTTATTTCTTAATTATTTTTGGTTTAATTTTATAATCGTTCGTTTTTACAGCTTTTCTTGTTGGCGATATTTTTCCATTTTTTTACTAAAAAGCTCGCCATTACTAGGTGGGGTATAAGTTATAGCGTTGGCTCCTGCTTCAATTGTTTCTTCAATACTTTTAATAGTTGGACCACCGGTAGCTATGATCGGCAGTTCAGGAAATTTTTCTCTAAAATATTTAACTGTCGCCGCCGTTTCTTTCCCTGCACTAATGTTAATGATGGAAATGCCAGCTTTTAGTTTTTCTGCAACAGGCGTATATTTGGACGTTACAGTCCCTACCACAGGTATATCAACAACACTACACACACGCTCAACTGTCGGGATCGGTGTAGGTGCATTGAGTACAACACCAATTGAACCTTGAGCTTCTGCAAACATACTCATGTAGGCCGAACGCTCACCTTGAGTCAAACCACCACCGACTCCAGAAAATACTGGGATATCTGCAACTTCAATAATACTCTTCGTAATAGCTGGGTGAGGGGTAAATGGGTAAACAGCAATAACTGCATCTGCATCTGTATTGCGAATAATCGCAATATCTGTTGTAAAAATAACTGAACGAATTTTCTTCCCGAATATTTTAATCCCACTAGCCTTATGAATAACTTCTGGAACACGAATCGTATCTTGACGCAATTCAGTCATAATCTCTGGTATAAATTTTTCTGACATTTTCTTCGCTTCCTTTCTATTTGCTTACACTGACTAACTTCAACTAAAATAACACCCTAACTTAATAATTCTCATACTACTTACGAAAAGCATAAGATATTTAAACTAATATAACAAGTAATAATAACTGAAAAAGCCTTTTAAAATAGAGACGATTTTTATAAAAATCGTTTTATTATAATCAACGTGAGCAGACTCAGATAAAGATTGCGCTCTTTCTTAAAAGCCTTTATACTAAAGAATAAAAGACATAATTTGACACCTTTAAAAGGAGCTATTTCTATGACAAAATCAGAACGACTAAATGATATGATGCGCTATTTAAATGACTTTGATTACTTTAACTTAGCAGATATTATGACACGCTATAATATCTCAAAACGAACAGCTTTACGTGATATTCAAGCATTAGAGGAACTGGGTATGCCAATCAAAGTCGAACTTGGACGCTATGGGCGTTATGCCATTTCACGTAACAGCCTACTCTCACCAATTATTTTTACACTTGATGAAGTTCACGCCTTATATATTGCCATGTTAATGTTCGAAAATTATCCTACAACACCTTTTCATTTAAATCAAACTCATTTACATGAAAAATTTGCAGCCTGTTTATCTGAAAAACAGCTCTCATCTATTGAAAATCTAAAAAAAGTAATAGCACCCACAGCTATTAGCCCTTCATCAGATAAACATTCAGTCTTGGTACCAATTTTGAGAAGTTGTCTCAACGAACAAGTTTGTAGCTGTCACTATTCAGAAACAGACGAAGAGTTTGATATCCAATTTTTCAACCTCACTGTTTCCAATCAAGAGTGGGTGGCAAGTGGCTTTGATTTTCGTGAACAACAAGTTAAACAACTAGTCTGTGAAAAAATAACTAACATCACACTGTTAGAAACAGAACGAGTTCACTCTTTAAAAGAGCTCATTACCTTGGCAAATAATAAAGAAGCCACGAACCAAGAACTGGGGATTTATTTTGAAATAAGTATTACCTCAACTGCAGCTAACGCCTTTAAAAAAGAAGCAGCTACACATAAGATGACACTGATTGAAGGCGCTCGTCCAATCATTAAAGGTCATTATCAAGAAAGTGAAGAAGATTATCTAATAAACCTTTTACTTTCCTTTGGTCCTGGCCTTCTAAGTGTCCAACCCGCTCGTTTACGTCAAAAATTACAACAACACACTGCTAATTTATTAAAACATTATCAAAAATTATAAAAAAACAGCGACTAGCGCTGTTTTTTTTATTAGAAACGATGTCTTTTTATGATCATAAAACTACCTCCCAATAAGCTAATCCCTACTAAATAAGGTATAAGTGATAATAGTTCACCTGTTTGAGGCAGTCTTTTTTCTCTTTCATCCACTTTGGTAACCGACTTTATAACACGATCATGTTTACTTAGATTTTTGTTATTTTCTCGTTCTTTTTCTTCAATAATAGCCATCTGTGTTGGTAATTTAAAGATAGGCTCTTTTTCGTTAGCTTTAATGTTTATTGATAAATCTGCTTGATTATCTTTTATTTTCTCTCGACTCTTTAGTGCTCTTTTTTTAGTATCAATTTCTTTCGATTCAACTTTACCAGTCTTTAATTTTTTCATATTCCCTTCTAATTCACTTGAACTAACCTGGGTTTCTTCCTCGCTTATTTCCGAATTACTTGGATCAGTTTGAGTCCCTTCCTCGCTTATTTCTGGCTCACTTGAATCAGTTTGAATCCCTTCCTCACTTATTTCTGGCTCACTTGGATCAGTTTGAGTCCCTTCCTCGCTTATTTCTGGCTCACTTGGATCAGTTTGAGTCCCTTCCTCGCTTATTTCTGGCTCACTTGGATCAGTTTGAGTCCCTTCCTCGCTTATTTCTGGCTCACTTGGATCAGTTTGAGTCCCTTCCTCACTTATTTCTGGCTCATTTGGATCAGTTTGAGTCCCTTCCTCGCTTATTTCTGGCTCACTTGGATCAGTTTGAGTCCCTTCCTCGCTTATTTCTGGCTCACTTGGATCAGTTTGAGTCCCTTCCTCGCTTATTTCTGACTCACTTGGATCAGTTTGAGTCCCTTCCTCGCTTATTTCTGACTCACTTGGATCAGTTTGAGTCCCTTCCTCGCTTATTTCTGGCTCACTTGGATCAGTTTGAGTCCCTTCCTCGCTTATTTCTGGCTCACTTGAATTTGTATGGAGTAATCTAAATTGATCGTTAACTTCGAATAATTCGCCAATTTTCAATAAGAGTTTGTCCTGCCCTCTTGCTGCATTAAATTGAATTCCCATAGGTAAGCCTGTTTCACTGATGTGTGTCGGTAAACTAATCGCTGGCTCTCCTGTTAAATTAGCTTGTTGCGTAAAAGGTGTCAAGGTCAAGGATTCTAACCACTGATTATAAATTAAAGGTAGTTTTTTTTCAGCTGGTAAGTCATCTATATGAGCTAATTGTTCGGCATATTCTGGACTTAGTAGCGGATCATCAACTTTGGAAGCTGGATATGCTGTAGTTGGTGTTAAAAAAAGTGGATACTTAGTGTGAAAATCTGCCATCTCTATAGCTGCTTCTTGATTAAATTCCCATGCCTGATTAACCTCTTCTTTTGTAACAGTTTTACTGGTCTGTGCCAAAGCCCACGTCACAATATCCACATCTTCTAAGGTAATGGGGCGATGTAATTTCTGACTAGCTAAAAAGTTAACGATGCCAGCTGAAGCTGCTCCAATCGTATAATAACTCTCCATCAATTTAACCCCATCTATCGGATTTTCAACCTCTACTAAATTAAAACCTTGTTCTTTTAAAAAAGTAACGGCTTTTTCAACCGCTTTGACAGCTTCAGGACTAACGGGTGTTCCAATAGGTGATTTGCTAGAATATGCAACCGTCATACCTGTTAAATCAGGTGCTTCCTGTAAGGGTTCTTTTTCTAACTTTCTAAAAAGGCTCTCACTATCCGCTATCGTACGAGTCAAGGCAAAGTGAACTGCCTGTCCTTTTTCAGAAGGACTGTTGCCAATTAGCACACCACGGCTTGGTTTCAATCCAATGGTTCCCGTCCATGCAGCAGGAATTCGAATCGAACCTCCAGCATCACTACCTGACGCAACTGGGACCATCCCAGCAGCTAAACTCGCTCCTGCTCCACCAGAAGATCCACCAGCTTGATAATCAAGGTTCCAAGGATTACGTGTTGGGCCATATAATTTAGAGTCTGTAATATTTTTCAATCCTAATTCTGGAAAATTAGTTTGACCAATAATAATAAAACCTGCATCTTGTAATCCCTTAACAAAAGCACTAGTTCCACCTGAAACTTGATCTTTTGAAAAGACAAATCCATTAGTATTAGACTCTCCTTTTAAAGTCTGTCCTAATCCTTTTAACAATAAAGGAACGCCTAGAAAAGGTTGGCCTGTATCGATCAAGCTATCGGCTTCTTTTAGAGCGGCCTCTGCACGCAAAGTAATAACTGCATTTAATTGCGGATTTTGTTCCGAAATTTGAGTCAAAGCAAGCTCGACTAATTCACGACTTGTAATCTTTCCTTCTCTTACTAATTTAGCCTGTTCCAAACCAGATGTCTTTTGATAGGTCAAGCCGTCTAAAATATTACTCTCCATTATCTCTTGCGTCTTTTTACTATCCTCAATTTGTTCACTACTCTGACTAGTTTGTAAAGTTGCCACTGCTAAACTAGTGGGCAATGGCACGCTACTGCTACATAAAAAAATGAAGATACTAATCATACTAAATTTCTTGAAAAATTTGATCCCTTGTTGTTTACTAAGTAACCTCACACTTACGCACTCCTTATCTTCTTATATTCCCTCACCTAATGTATCATTACACTTAAAGACTACTCAATTATTCTTATACCTATTCTCCATATCGCTAAAATAACCCCAGTATATTAATACAAAACCATAGTAATCCTATCTTTTTCACAAACAATTTTGTTTTTATATTCTTAACTGATTCTAATTTAATCAGTAAATTATCCACAAAAAAAGACCAGCTAGTAAAAGCTGGTCTTTTTTTTTATTATTTTTCGTTTAGTCTAATTTTCACATTCTTAGTTGTACGTTTTGAATATAGCTGTTTTGAACAGGCTGGGCAATTATACGCCACTCGTTCTGGTTTTTCAAAATCTTCACCATAAACTTTTATAAGCATGCTATAACAGTGACGACACTGAAAATCTTCTCTCAGTTCATTCATTTGGTTCATTCTTGCCATTTGATTCACTCCTTTTTGTCTTAGTATAACAAAAGCAGTGCTTAAACTAAATACCAATTTCTCTATTAATTTAATCCTATTTAAGAAAACCTCTTAATCAACTGAGCTATTTTTTCTAAATAGCTTCTCACTAATAGACTATATTCCTTCACCAATACAAAATCTGTTTGGTTACCAGTAATAGCAACTTGTAAACCTGTAGTTAGTAGGCCATAGCCAATCCCTAAACCATTATCAACAACTGGTGAAAAAATAAATTGTGATATCAAGGGAGAGGACAAACTACTTGTTGAAATACTATTTTTAACAGCACGTAAAAAAGTACTATTTTTCATAATTTTTAGATACATTGATTCCTCTAAGTTAGTGATAACAAACGATAAACCTAACAAATGACGTTCTGCTCCTTGACCAATTTGATTTTGCTTCAACATTTTATTATGTGAAGCTATTGCTTTTAGTAATAATTCATAGATCGTAATATCTGAATTTTTATTTCCAACAAAAGCTGAAATAAAATAATGAGCCTCATTGGTCATGGGACGTGCTACTTCTGTCCGCCCTTCATAAAAATGTCTCATTGAAACTGATTCATATATAGAAGGAAACCGATGCCTTTGATGATAGTAAGCCGCCATAAACGCCAACTGCAGACAAGCATCTGGGCTTATCTGTTCCCCTTTAAACAATTGTCGACACAAGGTGTCATCCTTCACTAATACTGTATAATGTTTCTTACTTTCGTTGATAAAATCAACGTTACTTTGCCTGACAATCTCATGATCGCTCGCATCGAGTTGCCACTTTAATGGCAAAATACTTAAATCCGAAAAAGAAATCAAATCACTTTGAACCGGCTCATTCATTGTTAATTGACTTAATAAATAAACCCAATTACTCCCGTCACAGCCTGCATGTTCAAAATTAAGCCCAATCTCTCCTGTTACTGATTGAATTAACTGTAAAGATTTGAAAAACCAACGATTACTAGCTTCACCAAATAAAAATTGATTCTGGCCCTCTTTAACCTCATCTTCATCTAAACTAACAGTAAAAAGTGTCTCTTCAAGGTTCTTTAAACTTAAACGATTAATTTGTTTTTTTTGTAATTGATTTCTAAATTGACTTGCTTCTGAGGCTGTCATAGTTGTCATAGCACCAATCAAACTTTTTGTAGCTCCTTTTACATTACCTTTTCTGATACTTGTCAAACAGGTCGCTAAACTATTTGGCGAAACCAGACGATGTTTAGCATCGGCTACCGTAATCAAATACCATGCGCCTTGATGGACCACACCAATCCTAATTTCCCCCTTTAGAAGACTGCGTTGAAGCAAACTCTGTTGTTCCCCTGGAACTCTTGTATAAAATATGTGATGAAACATCTCCATGGAAAGAAATTGGTCACCTATTTTTTCTGGTAGTAATTCGTTTTCTTCAATACTAAGTGCCAAGTTAACTATACCTAAAATCAAATATTCTAATGGCTGCTGTTCTTTTAAACTCGCCTTATTTAACTGAAAGGCATAATTTGAAACCCCTGCGATCTTTTTGTGGTTTGACGTATAGGTATCATCCCAAAAAGGTCGTAACCAACTTCTATTACCACCCAATTGCTGTTGCAGTGTGTGCAATTTTTTTTGTAACACCTTACCATTTTTTACTAATATTTCTAAATCGCTCACTAATTCTTTGTGTTCTTCTACATTTTCTACAAAAGGAACTGTCATTTCACGAATTATGTCACAAGTTTTTGTAATAGTCGGAATGGGTAAACTGTCTAAGTTACTATCTTGCCAAAATGTTTGCATCTATCCTCTACCTTCTTTCTTATAAATACACACTATTTTCAACATTTGGCTGACTGATCTTCACTTACCATAAGTACTTTTACCTTATTATATCAGAGAGTTGCTTGCTAAAAATTATAGCCTATCACTCACTACTTGAGAAGATTAACAGTTAAAAATAAGTTAGTGTTCATTAAATAAACTTTTAACAGATGAATTAAAACACTTTCAACCCATTAACTATATTAGTATAAAGATTTAAGGTACACTATTAGTGGTATAACTATTTATTATGGAGGCGTTAATATGGGGGCATTAGGAACATTGCTGATTGTTTTAGGCGGATTTTTGACTTTCTTTTTTATTAAAAAGAAAAAAAATGTCAAATTACGTAATTATTCAATTGGTCTACTTATTTTAGGCGTTATTACAATGGGGGCATTTGGTGGTAATGACACCTCACCAGATAAGCTCGCAACAACTAACTTAACGAGCAAGCAGACCAACACCAAACAGAACGAAAAAGAAAAATCAGCCAAGATTGAGGCTGACAAAAAAGAAAAAGATGAAAAAGAAAAATTAGCTAAGATTGAAGCTGATAAAAAAGAAAAAGATGAAAAAGAAAAGTTAGCTAAGATTGAAGCTGATAAAAAAGAAAAAGATGAAAAAGAAAAGTTAGCTAAGATTGAGGCTGACAAAAAAGAAAAAGATGAAAAACAAAAATTAGCTAAGATTGAAGCTGACAAAAAAGAAAAAGATGAAAAAGAAAAATTAGCTAAGATTGAAGCTGATAAAAAAGAAAAAGATGAAAAACAAAAATTAGCTAAGATTGAAGCTGATAAAAAAGAAAAAGATGAAAAACAAAAATTAGCTAAGATTGAAGCTGATAAAAAAGAAAAAGATGAAAAAGAAAAATTAGCTAAGATTGAAGCTGATAAAAAAGAAAAAGATGAAAAAGAAAAATTAGCTAAGATTGAAGCTGATAAAAAAGAAAAAGATGAAAAAGCGATAATCTCAGATAGGCAAGTTAGCAATCAAGAGTTGGCTGAATTGCCAATTAGCGATGTTCAAACAATCGATGTTAATGATGGAAAACCACAATTTACCACTGCAGAACTATCACTTGAAAATGGGGCTTGGGAACAATATGGGGATCTTGATCAGTTTAACCGTCCAACTTATGCTGAAGCTATGCTAAACCAAAGTCAGATGCCCGCTTCAGACCGAGAATCACTACATGTCAATCCGACTGGTTGGCGCAATAAAAAAATTAAAAGTGGTTATTTATATAACCGCTCGCATTTAATCGGATTCCAATTTACAGGTCAAAACAACAACCTAAAAAATCTCATAACAGGAACTCGAGAATTAAACAGCCCTGAAATGTTACGTTTTGAAATGGATGTAGCTCATTACTTAAAACAGTCAGCCGATAACTATGTTCGTTATTCTGTTATCCCTGTTTTCAGAGGCGACGAGTTAGTTGCACGTGGCGTTCACATGCAAGCCCAGTCTATTGACAGTGACGGGATTAGTTTTAATGTCTTTATTGCGAATACACAGCACGGTGTTGACATTAACTACCAAGATGGTACGAGTCAAGTCTTACCAGAACAAGAAATTACGAATAAGACCAGTACTGAAAATGAAACCTATCATGAAGTCAAAGAAGATGCAGCAACCCAAAGTAATGCACCTCCTACTGAAGAAACAACACCTATCGTTGAAGAACAAGTAACAGAAGTCCCTGTCCCAGAAGATAATACCGGACAAACAGTTTATATCACCGCTACAGGTAAAAAATATCACTTGAATTCAAATTGCCGTGGGTTAAATAATGCCAATGGAACAACTGAAACAACACTTGCTAATGCCCAATCCATGGGTCTAGATAAATGTGGATTTGAATAAAAAAACAGCGACGCACTTTCGGCGTCGCTGTTTTTTTATTTTAATTGTGGCCAAAATGTTTTATTTGCTTCTATCAAGTCATCTAAAATAGTCTTAGCAACTGAAGCACTTGGTACTGTTTTTGATAATGTTATAGCTTGCCATAATTTTTGATAACTCTCTTCGATATAGGCTTCTACAACAAGTTTTTCAACCGCTACTTGCTGCTCCATTAACCCTTTTTGGAAAGTTGGAATGCTACCTATACTTAACGGCTCTGGTCCATCATTTCCGACCAAACATGGAATCTCAACCATTGCCTCTGAGTCAAAATTATCAATCGCACCATTATTTGGAACAATTAATAGCATTCTTTCTTTTGTATTAAAGGCAATTGCACAAGCCAAATCAATAATAAATGTAGCATGTGCCCCTGCGTGAAATGATGTCCCTTCAGCCGTTCCATTATCAATAATCTTATGAGCTATTTCAAACACTTCTTTTTCTCTTGTCTCCATAACTTCATTTGCTCTAGTAAAATCAGGATTAGAATTAGCTACTTCGTAGTCAGGATATAAGTAATATTTTAAATAAGTATTTGGTAAAGTTGTAGGATCTAGTGCATATATATCTTTTGCCTTTTTAAAAGTAGCTTTCCAACTAGGATGCTTATGCTGAAAATCTTCTGTTTCAAAAGCATAACCGTCTTTAGCAACAAAACGTTGTAACTGTGGAAGTAAATCATGCCCTGATTTATCAGTAACACTTGTCCACCAACCAAAATGGTTTAGTCCATAATAACGGACAGTCAATTCTTTCCTAGACTCCAGTCCCAAAATGTCAGCAAAAATATTTTCGATAGCGATTGGCATATCACAAATATTTATTATTTTTGAATTGGGACGTAAACGACGCGTCGCTTCAGCAACAATAGCTGCTGGATTAGAATAGTTTAACATCCAAGCATTTGGTGAATATTTTTCCATATAATCTAATATTTCAAGTACGCCAGGAATTGAGCGCATACCATACGCTATCCCACCAGGTCCACACGTTTCTTGACCTACTACACCATATTTCAGTGGGATTTTTTCATCTTTTTCTCTCATAGCATATAAACCAACACGGATATGAGCCATACAAAAGTCAATATTTGTAAAGGCTTCTTCAGGATCTGTTGTATATGAAAATTTAATATCGGAATTTTTTTCCCGTAGTAGTATCTCACACGCTGCCCCAATTGGTTCTTGTCTTTCTGCTAAATCATCATACAGTTTAATTTCCTCAATAGGGAAACGATCAATATTGTCTGCTAACATTGCAACAATTCCTGGCGTATAAGTACTTCCTCCACCTGCAATTAAAATTTTTTGTTTTTTCATTATATAAACCCTCCACTTAATTATTCACTAATATTTAATTCTTCATCTACTAATGTTCTAATACTATTAATTTTCATACCATATACTACCTGAACATGATTAGGTTTTAGAACAACACCTGCTGCTCCCGTTTTCATTAATTTTCCCTCATCAATCACACTGTCATCGACTACATCTACTCTCAGTCGCGTAAAGCAATTTTCTACTGATAATATATTTTGAGGACCTCCTAAAGCATAAATAATTTCTTGTCCTAAATTAATGGGAGCCGAATCACCTTCATTTTTTATATCTGGTGTATCTACTTCCAGATAAGCTTTATCTCCGTCAACTAACTCTGGTACATCGTTTTCTCGACCCGGAGTTTTCATATTAAATTTAGTGATTAGAAATTTAAAAGCGCCATACATGACAAGAATTTCAAGTAATCCTAACCCAACAAAAATTATCCATTTAGTTCGATCGGCTCCAGCTGGTATATTGTATACGATAAAATCAATAATCCCATTAGTTGCACTAATCCTAACTCCTGCTAGGTAAGCAAGCATTTGGAAAAAACCATCGATCACTGAATAAACTAACCATAAAATTGGGGCTGTAAAAATAAACATAAATTCTAATGGTTCTGTGATACCGACTAAAAATGAAGTGATGGCAGATGGTAATATAGTTGTTTTTACTTTTGCTTTATTTTTAGGATAAGCTGTCCTATAAAAAGCTAAAGCGACCCCTAAAATCCCAAATATTTTGACCATACCATATACCAAAAACCTAGCTGACGGATCTAACGTTAAAATAGATGGATCTGCTATCTCTGCTAAAAAGATAGGTTTAGCACCAACATACATATCCCCATTGATTACCATCTGTCCTCCAACTGAAGAGAATACAAATGGTGACCAGATAAGGTGATGCAAACCAGTCGGAACTAAGAAACGATTTAAAAAACCATATAAAAATACCCCAAAAGCACCAGCTGAGTTCATAAATCCTGTCATAGCAGTAATACCATTTTGAATAAATGGCCAAACATATGTGACACCAATTGCTAAAGCTCCGATAATTGGTAATAAGCAAATAAGTACAAATTTACTATTCCCATAAATTGAAAGCGCACCTTCAAATTCTTTATCAATATATTTATTATGAATATACGCTACTATTATTCCGAGTATAATCCCTAAAAAGACTCCCATATCTGTCACTTTGAATCCAAAAACAAAAGTTTGTCCTGTTCCATATAAATCAGCATTTGATAAACCGTCTGCTAATTTATTTGTTAATGTCAACCATGTATTATTTCCACTTAAAAACATAAAGAAAGTCATTGTAGCTACAAAAGCTGCCTCAGCTTTCTTTTTACGAGCCATCCCCATTGCAATACCAACACAAAAAAAGAAACTGAGATTATTCATTACGGCCCAAAGCAAACTGGAAACAAACTTACCTGCAATATAAACAACTGAACCTTCTGTGACAAATGCAGTATTAGTCATGACACTTGTTGCCGCAATTCCCAATCCAATGATTGGTAAAAATAATACAGGACCAATCATTGCCTTAGAAAATTGTTGTAATTTAGTTACTACTTTTTCCTTCATTGCCAACCTCCTCCTATGTAAAGCCTTACATTTCACAAGATATCATAGCTATGTGTTTATCTTTAAAACTAGTCTAGCATTACTTTACTTAAACTAATACACTTTGATAACGTTTACAAACATGTACACTTAAACGTGAACATGTTATTCTACTAAGAAAAAAACTAGGAGATAACTAATCTCCCAGTTTATTTGCCTTTTGACAAAAGATATTCTTTTAATAAAGATTCAATTAAAAATAAACTACCTGAATAAAAATAATTTTGTTGGATATTTTGATCATCTAATTGATTGATATCTTCAATAACTACCGTCATATCTGATAATTCAGAAAGTTTTCCTGTATTACTTGAACTAAATAAAATACTAGATAATTGACTTTCCTTGGCTTTTTCAGCTATTTTAATAATATTACCAGTCTCACCCGATTTTGAAATCATGATAACTAAACCTGCATCGAAAGGGTTATTTTCGTAAGTTGAGAATAAATCTGAAAAAATACTTTTAAATCCCAAAACTTGTAATTTCATACTAAAATACTCAGCAATAGGTTTAGAAAAACCACTGCCACATACGTAAATAACTTTATCCCGATTTAACTGTAACAAGTTAATTATTTTATCTACTGTAGCTTGTGTTACTTTTTTAAATAAATCTTCTAATAAAATAAGACTTAGGTTAGTTTTATCTTCTTTAATATCTCTGTGATAAGAAAAATATAAGCGATAAATCATATCATTGTAACCAGTAAAATTCATTTTCTTAGCCAATTTAATAACAGTAGCTGGAGACGAATAATTTTTTTGTGCCACCTCTCGAACACTCAAACTTAGTGCTGTTTCAATGTTATTCAACAGGTAAGACAAAATCTTATGTTCTGTATCGCTTAACTTATGTTTATTAACTAACTTATAGATATCATGGGTCATTTATTCTGTCACCTTCTAATTTAGTTTAGTTTGAATTATATCATACATCTTGATGACTCATTCTGTCACATCCTTACTACACATAAAAATAATTATGAAGTTAATTACATCATAAAAATAAATCATACATCGTTAACTCTTACTAAAAGTCCCAAAATTATCTTAACTAACAGAGCTCCAAATTAATCACTAACACTTTTGAATAAAAAACAGCGACGCACTTTCGGCGTCGCTGTTTTTTATTTGAATTGGGAATGATATAAACTAGCATAACGTCCATTTTGAGATAATAGTTCTGTATGTGTCCCTTGTTCGATAATTTTACCGTGATCCATGACTAAAATAGTATCCGCATTGTGGATAGTCGATAACCTATGAGCAATCACTAAAGAGGTTTTTCGTTCTAATAGATTGTCTAAAGACATTTGAATATGGCGTTCTGATTCATTGTCTAGTGAGGCGGTTGCTTCATCTAAAATTAAAAGCGGTGCATCTTTCAAGAGAACTCTAGCAATCGCGATTCGTTGTTTTTGTCCACCAGAAAGTTTGATTCCTCGTTCACCAACTTGGGTCTCAACTCCTCGAGGTAATTCTTCAATAAACTCGGTCAATTTAGCTGCTTCAATCGTTTGAATAAGCTGTTCCTCTGTGGCATTAAGAGAACCATACAAAATATTTTCTCTAATACTGCCATCAATTAGTTCAACATCTTGAGAAACAATTCCTATATTATGGCGTAAGGAACTCATCGTATAATTTTTAATATCCTTGCCATCAATCAATACTTGCCCAGATGTTGGGTCATACAATCTTGTCAGTAAACGGGTCACAGTTGTTTTACCTGAACCGGAAGAGCCGACCAAAGCAGTCACTTCCCCTTCAGGTAATTTAAACGACACATCATCTAAAATAACTTGATCCTCTTGATAACCAAAGCTAACACCAGAGAATTCAGCCCCCTCCTTTAAACTTTCTAAAACAAGGCCTTGTTGGGGTTCTATAATAGTTGGTTCAACCTCATACAGCTCCATGATACGTTCATATGACACAACTGATTGCTGAAAACGACTGACCATTTGAGTAAAGGAACGAATTGGATTTTGCAATAATTTTAAGTAAGCAAGATAAGCAATGATATTTCCTACTGTCAATTCTCCTTGAAAAACTTGCAGCGTTCCATAACCTAAAACAATTGCCACCCCTAGATAGTTAACAAAATCAATGGATGGGGCAAACATAGTTTGATAGCCCATGGCCGTCAAATAGTTCTCTTTATTTTCAGTATTAACTTTTTTAAAACGCTCCGTTTCAAAATCCTCAGTAGCAAAGTTTTTAATAAGTAAAATTGACGTCAAACTCGCTTGTAATTGATTATTAATCTTGGAAGTCGATTGACGAACCTTCCGAAATGCTTGGCGTAAATGGCGACTAAAATAAAAGTTTAATAAATATAACATCGGAAATGTCAGCGAGATCAATAAGGTCAAACGCCAATCTTTGACGAGCATAAACCCCATGACAAAGCCGAATGTTAGCATATTACTGACTAACTTTAAGGTATTCGGTGAAATTAAATCTTGAATGGTTTTAATATCACCTGAAAAACGGGTCATCAAATCGCCTGTTTTTTGTGTTTCAAAAAATTGAAAATCTTGTTTTAAGACATGACGGTATAAATCCTCACGCAACTCAACAATCGCTGTTTGACTGATTCGGCTCATAACATAGGTCGAAATATAGCTGAAAATACTTAATAAACTTGCAAATAATAGCAATAAACCGATATTAATACTTAATTGTGAGACAGATTTACTTGGGATCACCTCATCAATAATACGTTGGGTAACTTGTGGAATACTAAACTCCAGTCCTGCAATGATGAGTAACGAACTTAGACTTAATAATAACATTGGCCATTGAGTCCAAACACGCTTGAAGATAAATCTCAACATCTCGATGACTGAACCCTGTGTTTCTTCACTAGTCATTTAGTCACTCCTTTCTAAAAAAACTAACTGATATAACACTACTTTATTATGTTGTGCTTATTTACACAACTGATTACGCTTAATAAAAAATAAAAAGTATTCTGATAATAATTATCAGAATACTTTTTATTCGCTTTATTTATCGCCGGTGATACTGCCACCTTGCGTTTTAATCACTTCTTGGTACCACATGAAGCTATCTTTTTTATAGCGGTTCATCGTACCACCTTCTTCATCGCGATCAACATACACAAAACCATAACGTTTTTGATAGCCATTTAACCAGCTTAATAAATCAGTAAATGACCATGTGCAATACGCCCAAACCTCACATCCTTCATCCACAGCTTTCATCAGCTCATGAATATGAGCATCAAAATAAGCGATACGATAATCATCATGAATTTCGTCACCTTCAGTCTTCGTATCAAAGGCGCCTAGACCATTTTCAGAAATCACAATAGGTAAGTCATAGCGGCTAGTAATTTCTTTACAAGCATAACGTAAGCCAGATGGATCAATTGTCCAATCCCAATCAGTTGTTGCTAAATGTGGATTAGCTGGATTTTTAAATAGACCTGGTATTCCTGTAACTTGATTTGTCCCTTTTTTACCAGTTGTATTCATCTCTGCAAATGGCGTCACACCGTCCAATGGATTGTACTCACAGACACTTGTCTGATAATAATTGACACCCATAAAATCAATCTGGTTGGCTGCTTCTTTAAATACCTGACGATCTTCAGCCGTCACAATTGGGGCTAAGCCCTTCTTCTCTAAGTAGGTAAAGGCATTTTTTGGATAACGGCCATAAGCATACACATCCATCCACCAGAAATTTCTTAAATTGTCAAAATCAACTTTCGACATAGCATTCTGTGGCTCACAGTCTAGCGAATAACTAGGACTATAAGCAAAGCTTGCGCCAATCTTACCTGTAGGCATCAACTCTTTAAACACTAAGACGGTTTTAGCATGAGCTAAAAAGACATGATGGTTGACTTGATAATACATTTTTTCATCATTAAATTTACCTGGTGGGTGCATGGCGGTCATCCAACCCAGTGTTGTAAAAATATTTTGTTCATTCATCGTGATCCAATATTTAACTTTACCTTGAAATCTTTCGAATAAATACGTAGCATAATTAACAAAATCATCCACCACTTTTGGACTTTCCCATCCCCCATATTCAGTCACTAAGGCTTGAGGTAGATCCCAATGATACAAAGTTACCATTGGTTCAATATTATGTTTCAAACATTCATCAATCAGGTTTTCATAAAAGACGACACCGGCCTCATTGACTTCACCTTTACCTTCTGGAAAAATACGTGACCAAGCAATTGAAAAGCGATAAGTTTTTAAGCCCATCTCCGCCATCAATGCCACATCTTCTTTGTAGCGATGATAGTGGTCCACTGCAATTTCACCTGTTGTTTCTTTAAATGTCTTACCTGGAATTTTAACAAAGTCATCCCAATTAGATAACCCTTTACCATCTTCCTGATAAGCACCTTCTATTTGATAAGCTGCCGAAGCACTTCCCCATAAAAAATCACTTGGCATTTTTAAGTTTGTCATTATCTTTTATCCTCCATCTCTTATCTTATTATATTAAACAATAGTTAGTACTTCTTCTAATTCTGTCACTATTTTTTTAGGATGACTGACAACGTCCAGATATTCCTGACTATTTGTCACAATAATCGGCGTAATAAGGTCATACCCAGCTTGACTAATTTTTTCAATATCAAAGCTTAATAGTTTCGTCCCTTTCACAACACGATCACCAGCCTTAGCATGGGCTGTAAAATACTCACCACCTAGATTAACCGTATCAATCCCTACATGAATCAATAATTCGACACCTGTTTCTGAGGTAAATCCAATTGCATGACCTGTTTCAAAAAAAACATCAATTATCCCGTCACATGGTGCTATAACTTCCCCTAAACTTGGTTTGATGGCAAAACCTTTCCCTAGTAACCCATCGGCAAATGTTTTGTCTGGAACTGTTGCTAAACTTACTAACTCACCGGCTAAAGGACTGCCCATTTTAAGTCCTGTATTTAATGGTTTTGTTACAATTGGTTCCACCACTTCGGCTTCTGGATTAGGAATGTCTTCAAAGCCAATCATATAAGAGGCAATAAATGATACACTAATTGTAACAGCTGCTGTTATTAAAATATACATTAATGATGATGGACGACCTTCTTCAATGTATTGAGGAATAGTTACTAAAGCTGGTGTTGCGACACCAAATGACTTTAATTGGAAGAAACCGCCCACTAAACCACCAGCAGTTGCGCCAATACAAGCACCTAGCATTGGTTTTTTTAACCGGACCGTAATCCCATATAAAGCGGGCTCGGTAATACCTGCTACTAAAGCTGAAAAGGCTGATGATCCTGCAGTCTGTTTTAAATCAGTATTTTTTGTTTTAAATGAAACCGCCAAAGCCGATGCTCCTTGTGCCATATTAGAACAAAATTCGGCAATACAGATAAAAGCTTCATAACCAGTTGTAGCAATCATACTTAATTTTATCGGAGTGAAGGCATGATGCATCCCCGCCATCACAATAAATGGGTAGATACCTGCAACTAATCCAATCGCTACAAATCCTAGGTAGTCATGAATGGTATAAATAATAGTCGATAGGCCATCACTTAAGATTGAACCTAATGGTCCTACGATAACCATTACAATTGGAGCTGTAATCAATAAGACTAACATTGGTGACAAGAAATTTTTAGTAATAGCTGGAGTAATCCGATCCACAAAAGGTTCCACATAAGATAGTACCCAAACAGCTAAAATAATTGGAATAACTGAATAGGCATAGACCGCATAGGATACTGGAATAAGACCAAAAAATTTCAACGTTTCATTTGCTTCATGCGCTTTATTAATCATTTCAATAAAGTTAGGATGTAGTAAAATCAATCCTAAACTAGCTGCGTAATAAGGATTCGTTTTGAATTTTTTTGCTGCTGAAATGGCGATTAAGACTGGCATAAAGAAAAAAGCACCATCGCTAATCACATTTAATAATTCAAAGGTTTGACTCTTATTATTTAATAGCCCCATCATTGGTAAGACGGTTAATAATACTTTGATCATAGCTGATCCGATAATCGCAGGAATAACCGGTGCCATACAACCAGAGATAACATCTAAGACTGTCGCAAAAATATTTTGTTTTTTCTTGTCTTTTTTGAAATCAGGATCCGGCGTCCCGTCAAAATTTCCCAACTTACACAATTCCTTATAAACCGCCCCTACGTTATTACCAATAATAATTTGGAACTGCTCCCCTTTTTCCATTACGCCCATGACACCACGAATGGCTTCAACTTCTACCTTGTCAGCAAGGGAGTCATCTTTTAGGGTAAAACGTAAACGAGTCATACAGTGAACTAACCCGATAACATTTTTTTCACCTCCAACTTTTTCCAAAATTTGTTTTGCTAATACTTCATAGTCCATTTTTTTCCTACTTTCTCTGCTTCATCAGATTAATTTAGTGCTCAAGTCTTGCCTTAGTCGAAATTTTTTCAATATGAATCATCAAATATAATTGTTCATCTGAATTTAAATCATAATCATAATGATTTTTAATATGTGCAACAATCTTACATACACACCCATAGCTTTCTAAATATTTAGCTTTAAAGATGTCAAATAAATCTTGGTTCTCATCACTATAGGTTTGATCACTAACAACCCGTTGAGCAAAAAACTTTAAATGTGTGACAAATCGATTATAGTAAATCGATTCTTCATTAAAATTAGTTCGAAAAGTATATTTTATAATATCAATAATTTCTTGCATCAATTTCGTCACATCAGTAATACTTGTCATGTAATCAAGTTGGCCATAAATCAAATGTTGGGCGATATATGCCGCTTCATCTTCACCAAAGGGAATACCAAACTCATTTTCAATATCTTCAATGGCTGATAGACCAATTTCATACTCATCTTTAAACAAGCGCTTGATATCCATCAACATTGGATTAGTCACTTCAATCCCTTTTTTGTGACGCTCAACTGCTCCATGGATATGTTCTGTTAATGAAATATAAACCACATCATTGATTTTTTTATCATATTGCTTCTCTAAAATAAAAATAATTCGTTCGGTGATTTTCATATATTCCTCAGGAATTTCTGCCACAATGGCTTTCAATCGCTCGTTTGTTTCTGAATCTGTATTTGAAAAAATCTTATACCTACCAGTGGGAGTCACCTCCTTTCCAACTTTTTGACCAAAAGCAATGCCATTTCCCATGACAATGACTTCTTTTCCATGACTATCATAAGAAATAAAGGCATTGTTATTCAAAATTTTTAATACTTTCATCGTTTTTCCTCCTTAAAAGTACGCAAAAAAAGCAGACAAAACCTAAACAGACGACTATCTCAAATGAGATACTCCCCGTGTTAAGGTTTTGCCCGCTCTAAACGGTAACAATCCTTTTGTCCTTTAAATCGTAACAAAAAATGAATACGCTGTCAATCTATCCTTTATTTTTTTTAACTTTCCCTAGTAATGTTCTCTAACATACTTGATAAAAAAAGAAAAAACGACCTTAAATAAGGACGTTTTTAAACTAGTTAGCAATAAATTCAGTAAAATCAGCTGCCATTTCTTCGGCCTTAGTATGATGGAGATAATGGCTGCCTTCATAAATTTTAATCTCAGAATATTGACTATTTGCAATCATTTTTTGATGTATCGGTAGCCAATCCTCATCTGGTTCAATACTTTCTGATGCTAAAAAATAAAGAATTGGCAAATCTGGAGGATATATTAAGTTAGACGTTTTTTCGAAATTACGAGCCATCTCACGTCCTTCATTTATCGTTGCCTCAGAACCAATATTTTTCAAAGAGAGATACTTAAATTGGTCTAATGATGGCTGATCCAATTGAGGCGCGTTTAACATTTCTGGAGCGGCTTTAGTAAATAAACGGTAAATACCTGATCGGCTAAGAAATTTAATCATTCCTTCTTGATTATCATCTGCCCCTCCTTGACTAGGTAAGCTACTATCTATACCAACAAAACTTTCAACTTCTTTAGGATACTTTTTGATGTAATCTAACGCATATACACCTGAGATAGAATGAGCCATTAGTGTATAGTGTGTAATTCCTAACTGCTCTAACCCTTGGTGAATCTCACTTGTTAGATTTTCCACAGTTCGCGCCTTATTAGTATCTTCACTTAGACCATAGCCAAAAGGTTCTAGTACAACCACACGATAATCTTTCGCCAATTCTTCCGTTAATGGCTTAAAGTCTAAAACAGGGGTTCCTGTTAGATAGCCTGGTAACAGTACAACGGTTTGTTGCCCTTTTCCACTAATTTCGACTCTCATACTTTTATTGTCAACCGTCACTTTTTGACCATAAGAAACAATTTTTTTGGATTCACGATTTAATTGGATCTTATTATTCAAAAAAGTCCCTACAAAAAACAACAATACGCATATAACTACTATCAACCCAATAATTCCTACAAATTTAATTATTTTTTTCATAATCGACCTTTTTCTTAATCTAAAAATTTCTTGATTTCTTTTGAAATAGTAGGAGTTTGCGTATGATGCAAATAGTGAGCTCCTTTTAATTGTACTAATTTCCCTTTTTTTAAGCCTTTTAATTGATCTTGGTGCATCTCTAACCAATGTGGCATACTATTGTCATTATCTGCTACAAATAATAAGACAGGCATGTCTTTAGGATAACGAAGACCTCTAGAATCAGGAAAACTGTGACTTAATTCTTGCAATTCTTCAGCCATATTACGACTACTCATGTTTTTCATTGTTAGTAGACGTGTTTGTTCAAAATTAGGATCCGACTTTTCTACCCCAATAGCTGTTTCAGGATTCATTTTAATAAAGGCACGAAAGACTCCTGCTTCTTTTAAAAAATCAAATACGCCCATATCAATTCCTGGCCACGGCTGTTCTGGTGTACTAGAATCAATCCCAATAAATCCCGTCATTTCTTTCGGATATATTTGGGCATAATTAATAGCATATAAACCAGCAATTGAATGTCCCATCAACTTATAATGTTTCAAATTCAATTGACGCACGACTGCTTGAATTTCTTCCACATAATTACTAACACTTCTCTGACGCTTAGTCTGGCTACTCAATCCATAACCAAATGGCTCCATCGTCACCACACGATAGTCTTTTTTTAACTGATTAATCAGTGGTTTAAAATCCAGATAAGGACTAGCTGTCCCTTGTCCTGGTAATAATAAAATCGTCTCTCTTCCTTGGCCTTCATCAATCACATTAATTTCGCCATCGAATAAAGCTAATTTTCTCCCATAATCTAAAACTTTAGGTGCCTCTCGTTTCAAACTAACTTGATGAACGACAGTTGTCGTAAATAACCCAATACCAATAATTAAACTTACGCTAATAAGTGTTGTTAGAATCCCTCTAAGCACTTGTTCCCACCATTTTTTTGGGTGAGATTCCTTATTTTTTTTAAGTATTTTCCTCAAATTCTATCACCTTCTCTGTTATTTTTTTTGTAATACGCTCCATTACTTCATGACTTAACACGTCAACACCACTTTGGGCAAGAACAAATTGACACGCTTTTAATTTATCAAAGAAAGTCTCAGCAGTGTTAGGATATAACGCTGGGATAAACCATGTACTCAGTAATAAGATAATAATCTCTGAGAGTTGTTTAGGTAGCGCAACAGATAAATGTCCACTTTTATTTCCTTCAATAATATATGCCTCAACTTTTGGTCCTAAGACATCTGTTAATTGTGTGATATAAATTGCATAAAATTTGGGATCATTCATCAAAGGATAGGCTAGGTCCATTGCTTGTCCTACTTCTTGATTAAACATGCTCTCAATCAATAATTCTTGGATTTTTTCGAGTCCTGTCAAATCCGTACGTTCATCAATCGCTGTTAAATAACATTCTTCTGGTAAACACCGACGAGCAACTGACTCAATTATCGCTTCTTTAGAGTCAAAATGATGATAAACTGCCCCTCGTGTTAAACCATCTAAACCACGTACAATATCTTGAATTGATGTTTTCTCATAGCCTTTTTCAGTAAATAAGCGGGATGAAACATCTAAAATCATATGATGCGCTTCAGTCGCTGTATATTTTTTCACCATTTTATTTCCCTCCCAAAAAACATTCATTCGGTATGTTTTTTATCTTACCTTAGTTATTGACCTCTGTCAATAACCCTTACAAACAAAAAAGTCTAAGACTCACGTCTTAGACTTTTCTTCACTCCCTTAGTAGGTTAATTCTATTAGTTGTTCTTGTAGTGACAGAACTTTTTTTCTAACTTCTAACTCATTGAGCTGTGCTATTTTCAACTCATCCCTAAGTCTTTGTTGCGCCTCCCTCTTGGCAACTTCGTGGTCCATTTCCCTAACTTTCATTTTTTCATGATACTGTTGGCAGACAACTTTAGATTTTCTTGCTTTTAGTAACTTACCTGCCACAGTGTCACCTCGTTCCAACCGTTTTTGTAATTCCTCAGAAACTGATTTTTTCATCAGAGCTTCTGGGACAGAAGTGGGAAATAAATATTTTTCTAACTCATTTGTTGGGATTTCGCTTAATTTTGTCATTGTGATGCCTCCTAGTTTTAGTGAAATAAAAAAAGTCACTAGAATATCTCCAGCAACTTTTAACCAGGAGAATATCAGGCTACATTGGAGCACGTTACCTCAAGGCACGTTGCTGTCGGGTCAAAGTGTGTAGTCACTCGCCAACTCTTTATATTCTATGACTTATTTATTTAGAAACAGTATAGCATCATTGCTCTTCGAAAAGCAAGTGTACTTACGCCTCACGGGTATCTTGGTCAACTTGTTCCCAAAGCGGTTCGATCGTATCATCTGTCAGCTCACCTGTTTTGAATTTGGCAATATGCTGATCATAGGTGGCTAATTTGTATGTTAACAGTGCTTTAGCTCGCTCCATATCAGCTAATTTGGTTTCCAAATCAGTGAGTTGATCCGCTAAAATTTGTTTTTGCATCAGCTCGACTTCTTCAGTGCTACCTAATTGAGACAAACGACAAAATTCAACTAAGGAATTAATCGAGAGACCGGCCTTCCGCAAATTTTTAACTAAATAAAGCCAATTTAAATCCTTGGTACGATACATACGATACCCTGATTGGCTCCGCTTCACTGGTGGTACAACGCCAATTTTTTCATAATATCGTAACGTATCCACTGTCAAATCAAACAATAATGCCGCTTCTTTTATATTCAAATTGGTCACTTCCTTAGTTAATTTAGTAAAAAACAAGTCATTTGAGCTAAGTTCACCCTAACCGTTAGATTTCAAAGCGATGGTTATGTTGGAGACGTAACGTGAATATTTCGGTCTCAGTATCAAACTCAAACATTAAAATACAACAATTTTTCAACTTTTTAGCAATGCCAATTTCACTTGTCTCCTCCCAATGTCTAGCAAATTGGGCGCACGCGCCTCCATGAGAGACCGCTAAAATAGTAGCACCTTGAGACTCCCTCATCATCTTCAACACAGATGAGGTGATTCTTTCTCTAAATGCCAACTCAGACTCACCACCATACGCCGCAAAAAAATCACCATAAGGTAAGACTGGATTTAAGTCTTCACTTTCCCCTTCAAAACGGCCAAAATGCCATTCTTTTAATCCTTTTAAACGCTTATAAGGGAGATCAGTAATTAACTCTAATGTATCAGAAGCTCTTTCTGAGGTCGAACTGTAGGCCTCATCAAAGTGAATATTCTCTTTGATAAAGTACTCACCAGCCTTTTTTGCTTGCTCTTGACCTAATTTAGTTAAAGGTGCATCACACCAGCCTTGAATCTTTTTTAATTCATTAAAAACAGTTTGACCGTGTCTCATTAAATAGAGCTTTTTTATCATTTATAAAACCTCCTTCTAGTGGGAATAGGTTTAGTGTACACCTTAGAGTTAACTTCAAGGCAAGCCTTTATTTCAAATTACTTCTTTAGTGTATATACTATTTATTAGTTCGTTGTTTGTTGATTGACCTTAAAGCAAAAGACCAAGCGAACCTAATAGTCTCTCAACATGAATTGTTTTATCAAAGTAGAGAGTATATACTGTTAAGTAGTAATGGCAACGTTGCTTGCCGAAAATTTAAACAAAAGGAGCGCACCATGACAACAAAAAAAATACCTATCTACAAACAAATTGCGGAAGAATTACTTGCTGAGATAAAATCTGATGCACTAATGGCTGGTGACCGTCTACCTACGGAATACGAGTTAGCTGAAACCTTCAATGTTAGCCGTCTGACCATTAGAAAAAGTATTGACTATTTAATTGCACATAATATTTTGATTAAGCAAAAAAATCAGGGAACCTACGTTGTCGGACATGGAAAAATAAAAAGTGGTGATGCTGGCTTAGCTGGCTTTTCAGAAATCATTCGCCAATTAGGAATGACTCCTAGTACCAAACTAATCGAAATGACTGAAATTTATCTGCCTCCTGAAGAAATCAAGACACAACTTGCCTTAATTGAAAAAGAAACAGTTATCTATATTAAACGTGTTCGTTACGCCAATAATGAACCCTTAGTAATTGAAAATTTACATATTCCTAAAAAGTTTCTTGGCGATATTAGTTCAATCAACTTTGAAGTCGATTCTATCTTTGAAACAATAGAAAAGCACAGTTTAATTGGCTACTCACAACAAGAAATTAGTGCCGAATTAATGTCGGAAGACATAAGTAAACTGTTAGATGTTGCACCTCAGTCACCTGTCCTACTCGTCAATACAACGACCTACTCTGTTAAAGGTGACCCTATCTTACTAGATAATTCTTATTATCGTTCAGATAAGTATGTCTTTAAAAATACACTTCACCGGCAACAAGTTTAATCAAAGAAGCTAACTATTTCATATAGTTAGCTTTTTTCTGAGGAACAACTGTTAGCCCCTACTAAACATAAAACCAATTAATTGCTTGAGCCTCTGGTTATTACCAAACCCTTACACAAGTTTTTCTTATTTTGAGGGAAAAAGTTGTGTAAGGGTTGCTAATAATTCTTTGTAAGGAGCACTCTTAGCTAAGAGCGGATGTGCGCCAATAATATCTGCAAAAGACTGATAGTACCAATAGTGATCTTGGGGATTTGGATTATTAAATCGTTCCCACAATTTGTCTCCTACCTCTTCATAATCTCGCAACATTTCCCGACTATTGGCTAATTTATCTCCTAAGGCAATATAATAAACCTCTTGCTCACTACCTTTAAGTCCGCGTAAGGTTTGCAACTGGTTTTCTTTACGTTTATGCCATGTTTTAGAAGGTAATACGTCTGACTCTTTTGCCTCACTTTCAAGTGCTACTAACTTTGCAACTTGCTTACCAAATAAAACGTCTATTTCTTCAAGTGTTACCGGTGTATCTTCAACAACATCATGGAGATACGCCCCTGCTATTAATTCCTCATCATCTGTCAATTGACTAACAATCTCAGCGACTGCCTCCAAATGCTTGCTAAACGGTTCTAATTTCCCCTTACGAATCTGTCCCTTATGCTGTTGAAACGCAAATTGACGTGCTTTTTTGATTAAAGCTGTTGTCATATTATCACTCCTTTTTCTTAATGATGATATTACTAATCACGTTATGCTATACTACGATTAAAATTGTCTAACTATTTAATTTATTACTAGGAGATGAGCCTAAAAATGAACAGCCAAGAACGACTACTTGAGTTATTTATTAAACTTTTAACAGAACAGTCACTAAGTATCAAACAAGTCACTGAAGAGTACCAAATAAGCCCACGTTCAGCCCAGCGTGACCTCTCAATCATTCGAGAAACGCTTGCGAACAGTGCCTTCAATGCTACGTTACTAAAAAATACCCAACGTAAACAGTACTACTTAAGCCATAGCGCGCAATTTTCTCAAGCTGAGGCTTTTGCTATCAGTAAAATATTACTAGCAACACGCGGTTTCCATAAAACAGAACTAACCTTTTTAATCGACTTATTACTTAATCATGTCGACGAACAAGCAAACACTCAACTCAAAAAAGCCCTAAAGAGTGAACTATTTCATTACCAACAAGTAACTCATCATAAATTTCTATTGGAGTCACTACAAAAATGGCTTGACTGGACCGATCGCCGACAACCTATTATAGCCGACTATTATTTCAAAAAAAATCAGCCCCCCATTCAAATTAAAGGCTTACCACTTTCTATTATGTTTTCTGAACACTATTTTTATATTCGAACTTATGTCCCACATCATCAAAAAATCATCAATTATCGGTTAGACCGTTTTGGGAAAGTCTCAGAGTTACTAGAAAAAATCACCTTACCTCTAGATAAACAACTCGAAGATGGGGAAATGCGAAAAAAATCTGTCTTAATGTACTCAGGTCGTGACTCAATTATTACCTTCCGCTTTTGGGGTGCAGAAGAAATTGTTAGAGATAAGTTTCCTCAAGCCAAACTCTCTCAACATAAGAACCAAAAGTACTTAGAAGTGACCATTCAAGCCTTTGAACCAGGGGTTATCATGTGGTTTTTGAGCCAAGGTTCACGAATTCAAGTGACCTCTCCTCCTAGTTTAATTCAAAAAATCAGACAAGAAATCGCAATGATGGCATCCCACTATTAACCTAAAAAAACTGAAGAACGTTCTTCAGTTTTTTAGCTTTATTGGGTAATCGCTAATACTTTCTGGCGTGTTGTCGTAGCTTTCCAGTGTCCATTAGCACCTGAATAATGTGGGATAGTCTTTACTTGACGACGCGTGTTACCAGCCAAAGCTTGATATGTTTTCCCTCCTAATGCTACTAACACAGCCGTATCGGGAATAGCTAATTGATCTAAGTGCGCTTCTAAGGTTTGAGCATCCGTTTGACTCGTCTGAACTTTAGCACTATCACTTTCGACTATATGAACTAAATCCGTCATAAAAGCACCCCACATCTCTGTGCCGTATAGAGCCGATGCCAAACGATAATCTAAACTCTTTTTTAAGCCATGAAAATTTAGAAAGTTGACCTCTTCCATCGCCAAAGACTCACCTTCATTCCCAGGATTTAACCCTACTAACACATACCTGACAAGAGAGAGCTGAGTCTCTAAGTCCTCTGACAACTGCTCACTAGGAAAAGACTTAGGCTGATAGCTTTCTCCAAACAAACGCTGACGCTCATCGTCAGTCTTAGCCTCATCAATATCACTTGGTACATGCCACAAAGCCCAACTATCATAAGGGGCAAACTCTACTTCTTTTAGATTTTCTTTCTTGGTCATTATCTTCTCACCAATCCTTATCTCTTCATTTTTTAACACCATATTATGTGATTTTTTACTATTCATCTAACAAGGAATAACTCACTAATTTAGAAACTAAGTTAGCTAAAGTTAGATCAGGAAACAATACTTCACCTGTATGCACACATCTAGCTTCAAATACAGTCTCTATTTTGTTAGATGTTGCTTGTTGCCGTTTTTCAATGGTAAAATCACTAATTTCACCATTGGTATATTCTAAATCATCAGTATCACTAATCGACATCAGCAAACGATCCACTCGAAAAATAGTCAAATCTTGTGCGGCCGCTAAGGCTAACACTTTTTCTGAAAACACCATTTTCTCCTTCGTATAGTCTGGTTTTCCTTGATTTCCAGCCAATTGACCTAACACCATGGGAAGATCTTTAGGCATGATGCCCCAACTTAAGCGACTATAGGCTGGTGGTTTCCAAAAATAATATTCTTCCACCATATTCTGACTGTCTGTTACGCAAATATGTTCGCCATTATGTACCAAATCAGTGATGGATTCAACTTTATGAGGAAGTGACACTCGATAGTTTTCAAACAATAACTGACTTTCTGCCACTTCGATGTCTGACAATTCCTCAACTGATAAAAATTCAGCGTGTAAAAAAGAGGGGGATATGCCACTCAATACGCCAAATAAAAGGAGTCCTAAGAGCTCTAGTGGGATCTTACCAAGGACGACTTCCCCTGCCTCATCTAATACTGCATAATAGGTCGGCTCGTCTTCGTGACTTAACCGCGTATCATTCGTTTCTAGCATAATAGCCTCGCCAACTTGATTGGTTAAGGTCATGATATTGTCTTTTTCTTGGCACTCAAGTTGATTGATTACCCCTTGAGAACCTTCGCTTGACTCGTTTAAGTTGGCTAACTCCTGTAAAAGTAAGTTTGTCTCTAAGACCTGCCAACTAGCCAGTCGCTGTTGGCGGTAGATTACTACTTGATACCCTAACTCAGAAAGACTCGCCACTAGAGAAAATACGCCATCTAAATAAGGCGTTTCAAACATCATTGGCACTAACTCCTTGGTCAAAATTGTTGGCAATAACCGCTCGAACTCCCCTTTTAATAAATCATCGGCAAATAATTGACCATATTGGTCATATAACTGAAATCGCTCTTGTTGATAATCCAAATTGGCAATCGGTTTAGAAAAAAGGGTCTGTCCTAGTTCTAATCTTATCGGACTTGGCAAACTACTGCTATAAGTTAAATAGTTAATTGCAAGCTCCTGTTCTTTCAAAAAGGAACCTAAGGCTATTTGAATCATTGTCATCTTATCACTCACTTTCACTTGATTATGATTCTAATCACACTTCTACTAAACTAATTGCGCCTAACAAAAATATTGGTATTTTTTAGTTGTTAAAGTCAAATATATATATATATCAGACTCACCTAACTGTTAACACTCCTAGTAAGCGATAGCAGTCAGCTTCTGTCAATTGTTGCGCTAATACTTCACCTTGTTGATTTTTTACACAAAAAATTAATTCGTCTTTTGGCTCTATCGCTGGTGCTAATACAACACTTAATTTTTCTAAATCGTGTAAGACACCTTCAACCGAGGTGATATTCCAACGCTTACAAATTCTTTGCCATTGTGTCTCAATCTGATACCCCTTAACCAAAGCCTGTTCGACAAGATACGAGCATCTCTCCCACTCAACTTGTCTCTCTTTTTCATAAGTACCATACTCACCATCTTTATATTGATTATGATATAAAAAAGCTTCCATGGAACAATAATAGTGTTTCTCACAATTCGCCCAATCATCATCCAAAAGTAAATAGAGATCCGTCAGTTTTTCAGTCCCTAAGTCGGAAGACTGCTCATCAAAATCTGTGACCTGAGTCATCTCACCTAGATCCATTTGACTAACCGGAACATAGCTGATTGAACGCTCAGCTATCGACAAGGTTGGCATCTCATTTTGGTAGCGAATCAGCGCCCCTAATAAATCTGCTTCAACAACATAAGGACTAACCACCTTGTCATCACTATCAAGTATTTGATACAATGCTTCTCCATAATTTGAAGTAAAAGGGGCATATCGAAAAAGGTGAGAGGTAATATCTGAAAAATAAGCCTCTCCTACTAATTCATTTTTATCCGTTACAACAGCTTCATATTTGCCGTCACTTTGCTGATACTCTTGCTCAGATATTTCCTCTGGAAAAGGATTGCCCTGACGATCTACCATTACATTAAAGGTTTGATTAACTAAAGGTTGGTTATCAGAAATCAGTGACTCAAGTCGTTCTCGATTCACCTCACAGCCAAATGTGTCACCTAGGCCTTCCAGTCGATATTTTCTAATCTTAACGCCTAACTTGGCAGCCAAGATTAATAATACTTGACGATACTCAACTTGGCTTGGAAAACAGTTATTATAAGTTGTCTGTAAAAAAAAGGCACGTGCTGTTCCTTCTAATTTATTAGCTTTTGCAACATCATATTCCCTAAAAAAATGTTTAAATTCTGCAAGTGTAGGAAACGTCAGGTGAGGAAATGGCTTATTTTCTATGTCAACCAACTCCACAGGGCCCTGAAAACAAACCACATCACCTTGTAAACCTAATTTTTTTTGTACCAGTATTTCCTGGCTACTTGTTATATGATGAAAAGAGGTGACCTCACGTTGGTCATAATAAATCGTATAATCTTGATAACTACTCTTTAATTGATCCTGCATCATCCACTACATCCCCTTTGAATTTAGCATATGTCTAACTGATTGATCTAATCATACCACATACAAGCGTCATAATATGACGCAAAAAAGCCTTACATAAAATAGTAAGGCTTTTTTACTAACAGATATTAAAGAGAGTGATAGGCTTCTGTCACTTTATCAACTGTAAAACCAAATAATGACAGTAACTCATCAGCTGGTGCACTTTCACCATATCTCTCAATACTCAGAGATATTCCGGTTGTTCCAACATATTCAGACCAACCAAATCTAGTGCCCATTTCTATACTGACACGTTTCGTTAAGTGTTTAGGCAAGATACTTTCTTGGTAGTCTTTAGATTGTTTTTCAAATAGCTCCCAAGAAGGCATTGAAACTACTTTTACTTGAATACCTTGTTTTGCCAATTCTTGTTGTGCTTCAATTGCTAAATTAACCTCAGAACCCGATGCTAACAACAACCCTTCTGCTTCTGAATCAGATACAATATAAGCACCTTTAGAAACACCTGTTGTAATATATTCTTGTGAATTTTTTAAAACGGCTAAATTTTGACGCGTCACAATTAAAGCTGTTGGTGTCTCTTTACTCTCCAATGCTACTTGCCAGGCTGCTTGCATTTCTTTAGCATCAGCAGGTCTAATAACATTAACATTTGGCATAGAACGTAACCCCGCTAGTTGCTCAATCGGTTCATGCGTGGGGCCATCTTCCCCGACTGCAATCGAATCATGAGAAAAAATGTATATAACAGGTAACTTCATTAGTGCCGCCATCCTAATAGCTGGTTTTAAATAATCTGAAAATACTAAGAAAGTCGAGATATACGGACGAACACCACCATGTAAATACATCCCATTAGCGATAGCACCCATAGCAAACTCTCTAACACCAAACCAAATATTTTTATTTCCATATTTTCCTGGCATAAAATCTCCACCATTTTTTTGATAGGTTAAATTAGAACAGAATAAATCTGCTGACCCACCTACTAAAGAAGGAACTTGACTGGCAATGTCATTCAATAACTTAGATGATGAGACTCTAGTTGCTTCGTTAGTATCTTCAGCTATCGGGCTAAAATTTAAAAGGCTTGGTTCATAATCAAAATTCACGGCCTTTTCTAATCTTTCATAGTCAGCCGGGTACTCTTCTTTATAATCATTTAAGAGCGATAACCACTTATTATATTCTTGATCGCCTTTAGCACCAATTTTTAATGTATGTTTTTTCACCTCATCTGGAATAAAAAAGCTTTCTTCAATAGGCCAGCCATAACTTTCTTTAGTCAAGATACTTTCTTCTGCTCCTAGTGGCGAACCATGAGAAGAAGAAGTTCCTTGTTTATTTGGTGAGCCAAAACCTATTGTTGTCTTAACTTCAATAAGTGTTGGACGCTCTGTATCCGATTTAGCTTTTTTTAATGCTTCATTAATCTCTAATAAACCATTCCCATTCTCCACATGAATCACTTGCCAACCATAAGATTTATAGCGCTGAGAAACATTTTCAGAAAATGATTTATTCAACTCTCCATCAAGTGAGATGTCATTACTATCATACAACACAATTAACTTATCTAATTTCAAATGACCAGCCAAAGAAGAGGCTTCACCTGACACCCCCTCCATTAAATCGCCATCTCCACATATCGCATATGTATAATGATCGATCAACTTAAAGTTAGGTTTATTATAGGTGGCTCCCATATGGGCTTCTGCTATTGCAACTCCTACTGCTGAAGCAATTCCTTGACCTAAAGGGCCACTTGTTGCATCGACACCTTTGGTGTGACCAAATTCTGGATGGCCTGGAGTTTTACTTCCTAGTTGTCTAAAATTCTTCAACTCTGTCAGTGTCATTTCTGGATAACCATACAAATGTAGTAGCGTATACAGCATAGATGAACCATGCCCCGCTGCTAAAACAAAGCGATCACGATTTAACCATTCTGAATGATTAGGTGAAAATTTTAAAAAATCAGACCATAGAGTGTAAGCCATAGGTGCTGATCCTAAAGGCATACCTGGATGACCTGATTTTGATTTTTCAATAATATCTATACAAAGTGTTCTGATTGTATCTACTGTCAATTGGGAAATAGGCTTAGTCATGATAAAAATTCTCCTTTTATGTCACTATATTTATAACAAAAAGATAGAAACAAGAACTGTCTCTATCTTCAATTATCACTATTACACTTCACTATTAAATAAAGAAGTAAAAATTTCTTTTGTCGGGGCTTTTACAAGCTCCTCGACAAAAGATGGATCAGATAATTTAATAGCCAATTCTTGCAGTAGGATTAAATGATCGTTATCCTTTCCAGCAATCCCAATGATAATATAGGCTATATTATCATCATATTGGATGCCCTTTGGAAAATGCAATACTGAAATCCCTGATGAATTCACATACTTTTTAGCATCACTTAAGCCGTGAGGAATAGCAATACCATTACCGATATACGTGATGTCTGTCGCTTCCTTAGCTAACATTGATTCAATATAAGGTTCTTCAATTAGACCGTCTTTCAGTAAAACATCACCTGCTAAACGAATAGCCTCTTCTTTTTTTGTGCTTTCTAAACCAAACAAAATATTCTCCATATTTACTTGCATGAACTAACTTCCCCTTCCAATAGATCTGCTACTAGAATATCATATTCCGGGTCGTTTAAAAACGATTTCACTGTTCTGACGACTGCATTAGGTGCTGCTAAGACTGCTCTGTCATACAAATTTTCATGTGTTACAATTACTTTTACATCCTTTGGTACACTATCTACAGCAAAGTTTTCAACTTGAATGTCCAAACCTGCCTCTCTTACTTTCTTTTTAACAATACCACTTCCCATGGCACTCGAACCAATTCCGGCATCACAGGCAAAGACAATCAATTTTATATCTTCAACTTTATAACTATTCTTTATTACTGAATTAGATTGTCCTTTTTTTTCAACTGGTACACCTAACATCTCACCAATATCATCACTCAATGATACGTCTTCTTCTTCACCAGATGATTTATCAATTTTTAAGAAGAATGCAGCAATGAAGAAACTAGCCGCAATCCCTGCCAAAATCCCTAGTAAGACTGAAATAGCTCCTCCTTTTGGTAACATAATTATAAAAGAAATAATACTCCCTGGATGAGGATATCCTGCTAAACCAGCTTTTAAAAGTACCCAAACGATAATTTGAGCAATCCCGCCACCAATCACTGCTAAAAACATAACTGGTTTCATAAGGACGTATGGGAAATATACTTCATGAATCCCACCTACAAATTGAATTAATAACGCTGAAGGTGCAGATTTCTTACTATTTCCTTTACCAAAATATGAATACGCTAACAAAATACCAGCACCAGGAGCCGGACTAGAAACTAGCATATAAAAGAGTGTTTTGCCACCATGTTCCAATATTTCAGCTGCTCCTAAAGGAACAAAAATACCTTGATCAATCGCATTATTTAAAAATAAGACTTTAGCTGGTTCGATAATAATTGCTAATAAAGGTAACAATTTAGCATCAATAATAACATTGATCCCAGCTGTTGCAGCATTGGTTGCAGCACCTATAAATGGTCCCACAATATAAAAGGAGACAACTGCCATCAACATACCAACTATCCCAATTGAAAAATTATTAACTAACATTTCAAAACCGGATTTTATTTTACCTTCCAATAATTCATCCACTTTTTTGATAACAACTGCTCCGATCGGACCTAAAATCATAGCGGCTAAAAACATCGGAATTTCTGATCCAAAAATAGCTCCTGAAGCAGCAACAACTCCTGCCACTGCCCCTCTTTGGCCATAGATCATACGACCGCCAGTAAACGCTATCAATATAGGTAATAAAAATTGAAGCATTGGCCCTATCATTGTCGCTAAGTCCTTATTAGGAAACCATCCTGAATCAAGAAAGAGGGCTGTGATTAAGCCCCATGCTATAAATGCACCAATATTTGGTATAACCATACCAGCTAAAAAGCCACCAAACTTCTGAATCTTCATTTTAAAATCCATAGTCATTCTCCTCTTTATTAAATGTATGTAACTTAAAACATGCTATCTCCACCATTTAAATTTAACGCTTGACCTGTAATATAATCTGCCTCATCACTTAATAAAAAGCAAACAGCTTTAGCAATATCTTCTAGTGTCCCTAAACGTCTTAATGGTATTTTATTTTTAAAATAATCCATTACCATATCTGGTTCTAAATTTCTTTTTTTACCATAATCTACTTTTTGTTGATCCCACATTGGTGTGTAAATAACACCTGGACAAACACTGTTAACACGTATTCCCATTGGGGCAAACTCGGCTGACAATGATTGTGTCAAACCAATGACACCAAATTTACTTGAACAATATGCCTGATAATGACTCGTCCCAATTTTACCTGACTGTGAGGACATATTAACAATACTACCTTTACCTTTTTCAAGCATTTGCGTTATTGCTTCTTTACAGCATAAAAACTGTCCTTTTAAATTGATGTTCAGTGTTTGATCCCATAATTCTTCCGTATGTTCAAAGAATGGCGTAATTTTGGATATTCCCGCATTATTCACCCAATAATCAACTAAACCATATTTTTCCTTAACAATAGCTCCGACTTCTTGAATATTTTTCATATCAGTCACATCTAATTGCAAAGCTAGGGCCTGTCCGCCATTATTTAAAATATCAGTTACAACATGCTCTGCACCTGCCAAATTAATATCTGTCACAACTACTTTAGCACCTTCTTTAGCTAACTGATGACAAATACCTTCACCTAATCCACTTGCTCCGCCTGTAACTAGAGCTACTTTATCTGTAAATTTCATATTAATTGCTCCCTCCACAACCTTTAAGAGGTAATGACGTCGTTACCTCTTTGAGATATATATTAGCACAATCTAATTAATTGTCAACGAAATATTCTTTATTTCCTTATGTTAACTTATGTACAAACTATTATAACTACGTTATAATGAAAAATAAGTAACGATGTCATAACAAGAGAGGTATCAACTTTGGAAAATAAATTGCAACAAAACTGCTTAAAAAATGGTCCAATTCCTTTATACTATCAACTAAAAGAGTTGATTATCGAAAATATAAATAATGGTAACTATCCGATCAACAAAAAAATTCCCACTGAAAAAGAGCTTATGACTTCTTTTGATGTAAGCCGTACAACTGTTAGGCAAGCTATCGATATCTTAGTAAATGATGGACAACTAGAGCGACGTCGAGGAATTGGTACTTTCGTATCAGAACCAAATAAAAAATTAAATACCCTAGACTTAAAAGAACTAAATAGCTACATGGATATATTAGAAAAACAAGGATTACAAGGTAAGACTACTGTTCTTGAACAAACTATTGTCCAAGCAACTCCTTTTTTAACAAAAATTTTTGGTAAACATTATCAACAATTTTATCGTTTAGAAAGATTACGCTATGTTGATAAGAATCCATCATTACTCGTTACAACTTATGTTCCTTATGAACGTTTTCCTAATTTATATCATTATGATTTTAGTCAAGTTTCGCTGTTCGATACGCTAAAAAAAGACTACGCTGTCAAGATAAAATACGCTACCAAAACATTTAATGCTATGAATGTAAATCAAAGCGATGCTAAATTTTTAAAAATCAGTGAGCATAATGCTATTCAATTAGTCAAAACAGTCACATATGATCATGATGATACTCCGATAGAGTATTCATTATCAAGAGATCGTGGAGATCTATCAAGATTTAATATCACGCTTACTTATAATGATTAATAAAAAAACTTTTCCATTAAAATAATGGAAAAGTTTTTTTATTCAACACTAAAATGATGAATTTTATTATATTGACGCCCAATTGCTACATCTAAAGTTTGTTTTTTATTATTATAAACCCCACTCCACTGAGTAGCATCATCTTCCTCTTGCTTATTTGTACTAACCGCTTTTAATAAATTCATTGAATCTGCTAATTCCAACTGCCCTTTTTTATCTTTTAAAGTCGTCATAATTTTCTTGTAACGATCTTGACCTTTTCCTTGATTGAACTTCTTACCTGGTGTTAGATAAAAATTAGTCGCACCAAAATACTTATCTTCAGGTGTTAAAATAGTCATTTTATTATTAATATACTCAACAATTACTGTCTTACCACTGGCATCAGTAATTTGATAATGGTAAGCCACACCAGCTGAGTCATGCATATCATATTTCTTTAATAACTCAATCGCCTCATCCACATTAGCAGCCTTATCTAAAACTAAACGAATGGCCGTTGTACTGGTAATATCAACTTTTTCTGTTTGTTGATTAGTTGGCGCGTCATGTAATAACAAAATCCCCATAGCAACTCCTTTTTCATTTACCCCATCTAATGGTATATAAGGTGCTGCCAAACTAAACAATCGATCACTTATTTTATCTAAGGCATTTTCACCATAACCTAAAAATTCTAAATTGACCATCGAGATACTCTTATACCCAGTTTCAGGAGCTGTTCTAACTAAAACTGAAGGAGAAAAACCTAAATCAAAGTTTCTCCCAAATATCGGGTCACCTTTTTCATTGATTGCATTAAATGTGCTACATCCTAAATCAGGAATATCAATAGCCAGAGGAATTCCTTTTAATAATTGCTTGGAAACATATTCGACTAATTCTTGATCGTTATTGACCCCTGTTTCTAAAAATTTATCAAAACCATAATCTGCTTTAAAATTCATCTCATAAAAACCATAATCATCTACTTTCTTGACAGCTATCAAGGTTTGTATTTCTTTTCTAAATAACAGTCCTAACCCAACAACAGCTAAAATGACCGCTGCTAACAAACTTACTAAAATCTTCTTTAACATTATCTTCTCCTATTCAATCAATTGATATAATTTTTCAATTACTTTTCGTGTGTCAACCCGATCCAATGGTGCTACATCAAACCATGTAGCATGATATAACCCTTGCATCGCTAATCTGACAATTGTCCCATTTAAAGGATCAATCCCATCATGTTCCAAATGATTTTGAATTTTACTATAATCTGAACGAACTTTTTCAATCAGTTGATGGTCAATCATCACATTCGCTCGAACAGCTACATTTAAACGCATTCCTTGTTCCATATCCTCAATCAACGAATCTAATAAAGCACGCGTCCACCGTCCTTTCAAAACTTTAGCACTCTCTGCACGCTGAATAACACCTGCAGTAAAATCTTCGTGAATGTCACTTGCCAATGCAGCTAGTAAACTCTCTTTTGTCGGAAAATAGTACAATAGCCCACCTTTACTAATTTCTGCTTTTTTAGCTACCATTTCTAAAGAAAAATTGCCACCATATTCATCAATCAACTCACTCGTTGCATGATAAATACGTTGCTTTTTCAACTCTGCTTTTTTCATCGTACACACTCCTTTTAAAAAAACCGTCCAGCCGTCTTTTTTTATTTTAATTTAACATTTTCATAAAGTCAACCTGTTAGTTTGTATTTAATGGACAAAAACTAGATATTAATCATTATAAATCTTACTAAAAAACAAAAAAGGGAGCTAACAGCTCCATACTTATACAAAAAATGCCTACTAATTTAGTAGGCGTTTTTTGCATCATCTCCTGATAATAAATATTGATATAAAGCATTATCTACTGATTGTTTTAACTGAACATCATATTCTACTAAATCCTTAATTGTTCCATCTTCTAACCTTTCTTTAACTTCCTGGATTGACTCACGAATAGGTAGGACTTCCCCCATATAATAAAAGTCTTTACCTTCATCATTTGATTTTTGGATGAATAAATGAATCTGCCAATCATGAGGCTCTAATAAAATTTTGACTTCATTGGATTTTAAGCTACGACCAGTTTTAGAATATAATTTCATTTCACTAGAACTAAGTAGTTCATCTCTATAAGCCACTTTAGCTCCATTAAAACCACTACCTTTTTGAAGAGTAACAAAAATAACAAATTGGCCCTCTTTATAGGTATAACCTCCTATATTAAGCGGGACCATTTCTTCTTCCCATTCAAGTAATTTTAAAACTTCTTTACGTGTGTATTTATCATGTAACGTTAACGGTAGAGACTGATTATATTTTTCATTTTTGATGTCTGATGTTACTAAAATATCTAAAAATAATTTTTTAAAGTAATCGTCTTCCAAGCAATTCAAAAAAGTTTCTGTTAAAAAAATAGTGCCTTCATTTTCTTTTATAAAAGGTGCCCCAGCATAAGTTTTTGCATTACTTCCAGAAAAGAATGTTAAATTTAAAACATTTATAACCGAACGAACAGTCTTATTACTTACCAATAAATTATTCGTTTCAAATACTTTCATTAGTTGCTCTAATTTCATCTCGCCACACCTAAGTAAACATCGTAAAACAATCTGTTCATGTCGACGATGGCCTGGTAAAAATTCTCTTGAAGCAATTTTCAAATAACGATCAGCATCAGTTGTCAGCTGGTGGGTACTCTCTTTTACTTTTACTAGAAAATGATGATAATTCCCATATTTATTCGCAATAATTAAAGGCTCTAGCATATTACTTTCTTCAAAATCACATAAATAAGGAACACGTCCTAAACGGTTTTTTAACAACTCAAAAGCTTTTCGCAATTCGGCCATTGAATCAAGTGAGGCTTGGTCAATTGCATAATAAATTCGTTCTTTAGCAATTGTTTCAAAGTTAACCGATGATAATCCTGAAATATAGTTGGCTTCAAAAGTATCACGACGTAAACTGTTTTTATTACGTGAACTGTCTCCAGTCAATGCCATTGGAATCATGTAATTATTTTTATAATTTCCAATAAAATCAATCACTGTCACAAATTCTTTAGATTCATGTTTACGTAGCCCGCGCCCCAGTTGTTGTACAAAAATGATATTCGATTGGGTATTACGTAACATCACTACTTGATTGATCTCTGGGATATCGATTCCTTCGTTAAAAATATCCACTGTAAAAACATAAGATAGCTCGCCACTTTCTAATTCTTGGACAACCTTTTCTCTTGTCTCTAAAGAATGATCCCCAGTTAAATAGTCACTTTCTAACCCTCTCTCACTAAATTTTTTTGCGAGTTCCTTTACTTCATTTTTCTGACTACAAAAAACTAATCCCTTTACTTTATCACCATCACATCCATAATACCTGAGCTTTTCAACTAAAAAATCAACCCGTTCATCTGCTACTAAAAATTGCAAATCTGAGGTTTCTTCAATAGTCTCACCATTTTTTATATAATCCGTCACACCAAAATAGTGAAAGGGGGTTAACATATTTTCTTCCAGGGCTTCTTGTAGACGTATTTCATAAGCAATATTATTATCAAATAAACCAAAGATATCAAACCCGTCGGTTCTTTCTGGTGTTGCCGTCATTCCTAATAAAAATTCTGGTTTAAAGTAATCTATTACCTTTTGATAAGAATCAGCCCCAGCTTTATGGACTTCATCAATTAATATGTAATCAAAATAATCTGGTCCGAACTGCTCTAAATAATTATCTTTGGAAATTGTTTGAATTGTGGAGAATAAATATTTTGCAGATGTTTCTTTTTGAGTCCCAGATAAGATGCCGAAATCATCTGAATTCCCACCCAATATTTTTTGGAATTCTTGTCTAGCTTTATTTAAAATCTGTTCACGATGGACAATAAATAGCATACGCTTTGGTTGATATTGACGAACATCAAAGGCTGATAAATATGTTTTCCCTGTCCCTGTAGCAGAAATAACTAACCCTCTTTTTTCTCCAGTTTCGCGTAACTCGTTTAAGTTTTCAAGTGCAACTTGCTGCATCTTATTAGGTTTTATATTATTAATAGAACAAACATTCAGAGAATCTTCACTAGGATTCATCAGTAAGTTTTGTTGTTTTAAAGTTTTTGAAAACTGAGCTTGGTAAACTTTTCGATACTCTTCAATCCATCCTGGCGTCAATACAGATGACTCTGACCATTCTGCTTCCATAAAGTTAATTGTCTGTTGTATCAACTCGCCATTTTCTAATGAATTTAGCAAAATATTCCACTCATAGTTAACTTTCACTGCATTTTTCGTTAAATTAGAACTCCCTAAAATTAATGAATAATAATCGTCTTTTTCAAATAAATAACCTTTCGCATGGAATCCTGGTTTACTAGACAATCGAACATCAAGATTAGGAATTTCTAAAAGGCTTTTATAAACATCAGGAGAATTAAATGCTAAATAATTAGATGTTAATAGTCTCCCTTTAATTCCTTTTAAATTTAAATCTGCTAACATTGTTTTTAATTCATTTAAACCACTTTGGGTAACAAATGCGATTGAAAAGAAAAAACTTTTGGCTCCCGATAACTCTTTCAAAATATCATTAATAACAAACGTTTTTGTTTTAGGATTATTAATAACTAATTTGGGAGCATATTCAGACCCTTCCATTTCCTTATTGATAAAACCTCTTTGTAACGCTTGTTCCAGCACACTTGACTTAACTGACTTTCTCATCTGACTAATGCTCCAAACTATCTTGCGATATTATTTTTTTTACGGATGGCACATCAGCTGGGGCCCATCTTAAACTTAGTAACTCATCAGCTTCTAACCAACGAACCGCAATATGTTCTTTTAAAACAGGTTCTAAATCACTTTCTAAATAACATAAATAAGTTGTTAAATGGACACAACCAAAGGGATATAAATAACTAGTCGTTTCAAACTCATTTTGAGATACGATTATCTTAAGTTCTAATTCTTCGACCAATTCCCTTTCTAAGGCTTCTCGGGGAGATTCATTTTGCTCAACTTTCCCACCAGGAAACTCCCATAAATATGCTAAATCACGCTCTAGACCTCTCTGTGCACACAATATCTTGTTATCTTTAATTATGATAGCGCCAACAACATTAATTTGACTTGTCATACTAACTCTCTTTTCTAAAGTTATTTTATATATTTATCATAACATATGTTTATACTCTAAAAAAATAACTACCTATAATTGATAACAGAACTATAACTCTCTTGTCCATGGATAGATTATTTCTTTCTTCTACTCTTACAGAAATCTAACTGAATTTAATTTCTCACATATTAGTTTTGTCTTGACTGTCACCCTAGGTTTGCGTCATTTATCGCAATACATTGTCTATTCTAACCGAAAGTTTTTTCAATATTCTCCCTAAGCTATCTTGTTCCTTATCCTACCAATTTATATCGGTGAAACCATAACATCCAAATAGTTGAGACACAATATCAGAATACGTCATTTTATTATTAAATATTCTTCTTTAAGAATGACTTATTCATCACTTATATAGTAAAATAAAAAGAACGAACCACGTCACTATTACTGGAAGGAGCCCCTATTATTATGATTTTTAATGTCATTATTTTTTTTCTTATGATGTTATTAAGTGTCTTATGTTTTGTTTGTAGTGATAAATTTAGCAAAGGTCAATGGTTACATCTAATCGCAGGTTACAATCATCTATCTCCTAAACAAAAAGATAACGTTAACACTAAAAAAATCTTTCAAAACGCTAGTAAAGTCTCTTTAGTAGCTGGCGTCTACATCTTCTACCTATCAATCGTGCTACAATTTATTTTACAAGATCTCTTTGCACCTTTTTTCGATTTACTTTTAATTGGCATTCCTACCATTACTTTCTTTTTTTATGTCATTCTAAAAGTAAAAGATAGTAAAAAAAATGGCTAATCACAAAAAAGCCCCCTATTTTAAGGGGCTCTTTATTATCTATTGAAAACTACTAGTAACCCTATAACAAAATATTAGAATTAACTATCTTTGGCAAGCGCCTCAAGTTTTGCCCTATTTTGAATCCAGTAGCCTGGTTTATCCTTTTTCAACACCTGATTATCTCTCAATTGTTCAAATGTGTACAGTAGATGACGATAACTAACACCTAAATAATCCGCTACCTCTGTATGTTTTTCATGATAAAACCCATCATTTTCAGTATATAAAATAAAGGCTGCCAAACGATTCATCAACGGATAATTTAGCCCTTCACTAAACCGTTCTGTTCGATTTAATACTTTTTCTGCCAAATAATAGCTGAGTTGCTGTAAAAAGACGACATCATTGAGCAGTTTTTCCCTATTATCTTGTAAAGGGATTGCCAAACAGACACACTCAGTTTGAGCAATAACATCTTTCGTACGTTCTTCCACTTCCAACAAACTTAATTCTCCAATCAATTCACCATTCTGTACAAAATGAACAATTGACTGTTTGCCATCTTCATGTAATACATAAATCTTAGCTTTTCCTTCTAATAAAATATATAACATATCCGTCCCACTATTGTAACGTATAATCCGTTCGCCTTTAGTAAAAATTCTAAGATGAGCCAACTCTTCAAGTGGTAAACTCATCATTTTTTTCATAGGTTGCCAGAAATGATTATAATCACTTGTTTCTTTTAATCGTATTTTTTTCATATTCCCCTCCAAATGTGAGATATCTCTTATTATTATTAATTGAAGCATGCTAAATTACAAGAGAAAGGACGGGATAACATGAAAAAATTTAATTTATTACTTTTATCACTCTTATTTTACACATTGACGGGACTCGGGATCAGTTTGACTATTGTTGCCCAAGTTGGCGTCAGTAGTTTTAACGCTTTAAATCTTAGTTTAGCTCATCTATTTTCACTTAAAATTGGATCAATGACAGCCATTGTTAATGGTCTTTTTCTACTACTTTATATTATCTTAACAAAAGGAAAATTAATTAGTAGTTATCTGATTCAGATCATGACGGTATTAGCACTAGGCTATGTTATTAACTTTTTTACTTATCAGGTATTTACAGGACTCACTATTAACAGTTATGCTAATCGTCTAGGTCTTTTTTTACTAGGCTCACTCATTGCTGGTTTTGGTACTGGAATGGTCTTAAATTTAAAGGTCCTGTCCTTTCCAATTGAAAGTGTTTGCCAACATCTGTCCGCTAAATGGCACGTGTCCTTTGCAACCTTACGCTATAGTGTTGATATCATCTCGGTCAGTCTGTCTCTCATGGTCTCATTTGCAAATCACTCACCTGTCTTTGTAAGAGAGGGGACCCTAATAAGTTTACTTGTACTTACCATGACTATCAGCCTAACCAAAAAAGCCTTTAACAAATTAATAACTACTGAACATCCAAACAGATTATTATTCTAACAGACAGCGATACCTTGCCTTGTCTATATGACTTTAATCCGCTTCACTATCAATAATTTTCAGAACTCTTTCAAATAATAATTTATGGCATAAAAGCTAGTATGTGGAGAACTTTACAATAACCAACGTTCTCCACATACTAGCTTAAAATTTCTCACTTGTTAGTTATCCACACGTGGATAACTTTAGCTTATTTCCTAACTGTTTCACATGACTTAATAACAATTACAAAATTAAACTCTTTCATTATTTATTAAGTATCTTCTGACATCGCCTTTGTAATATCTGCAATTGTCATAGGTGTTGGTTTAAATTCTTTTATCTTGCCTGATTGTTCCAATGCTTTTACTTTGTCTATAAATGTTTGTATATCATCATTTGGTAACACTGTTGTAAAATCAGCATAGCCATACCGCCACCATTTTAATTCTAATAACTGATCAATAATTTCTTGTGGGAAACGATATTTTAAAACTTTGGCAGGTACGCCACCCACGATAGCATAAGGTGGAACATCTTTAGTCACTAAAGCCCCTGCACCAACAATCGCACCATCTCCCACCGTCACGCCTGTTGAGACAAAACGCACATCTTGACCCACCCAGACATCATTTCCAATAATAATAGGGGAACCATTCTTAGACTTTTGTGGGACAAACGGATAGTCTACACCTCGTTCTTCTAAATAATCATTAAATGGGATAACTGTGGCATCATAGGTCAACATTGAGGTCGTAAATCGATCGGTTGGATGATTCCCAAATGTCCTGCTAACATTATTAGCTATTGAAGAATATCTCCCTATTACAGTATTAACTGGAAGAATACTCACCGTTGAACTAAATGCTCCCATCGTATGAAAATGATTGCCTTTCAAAAAAAGTGTATAGGGTTCTATGACAGCATATTCTCCAATGATTAGGCTGTCACCTTCCTTAAACCTTGTCCCTTCCATACGGGCTCTTGTGTAGACTTTTTTAGCTTTAAATAACTCCATCAATGCCTTGTTACTCTTTATATTTTTCCTTTTGTGAAGTCTTGTAAACCTAATATTGTCACAAAAAAACTGTGTGTATTTCTCATTCATATTGTATCCTCCAATGATAATAATCTACTTCAAAAATACTTATATTCACATTTTTTGTCAATTAGTAAAAATTATTTTTTTAGATAAACAAGATAGACATTATTGATTAAATTATGTTAATAGTGTTCAATAAATTTTAGAATACCTTAATAAAAACTGCCCTTTAACTTCTTACTACTCTGGATAAATTGTGTCAACATTATCTTTACAATCTATCACGTGGCATACAATTCTAGATACTAATTAGTTAGACACTCAAATCGGACTTACTTCTTTTAATAAGCTGCCATTTAATAACGAGATTTACTTTAATTTACCCTATACTGGTGAAGTTTCACCATTTTAGTATCTTTATGTACATTATCTTTGCTATCATAACCTTTGCTAGCTTTTATCCTGGCTACGTGTCCCTATCGCAACACGTTTAATCATGGTATTATCATGACAATTAAACCGACCGGGAGGAACTAATATGTTAGATTTATTACTCAAAAAAAATGAATATATGTGCCTAACCCTTTTTGAATCCCTAGCTCAAAATAATCGATTAGAAAAAACGGAATTACTAGATCAATTAACCATTAACATTAATACTTTTTCACGTTATATCGATACAATAAATTCTGACTTACGCGACATCGTACTTGATTCACCAATTTTTATCAGGCATACCTCAGAACTAGTTGAAATAATTTATGAGGGTAGCCTTTCTTTTTATACGATTTACTGTCGTCTGGCTCATCTCTATTTGGATGTTTCCAATAGTTATCGCCTTATCTGCTCTTTATTACAAAAAAATAAACAACATACTCACTCGCTACTGTTACAACTCAACCTCTCCAAAAGCTATTTGAATAAACTAATCGCTCGCATAAATGTTTATATCAAACGAACTCAGATCAAAATCAGCCAGCGTAATGGTGAGATTTTTTTTTATGGACCTGAAACGCATATTATTTTTTTTGAATTTTTAATGCAACAATTTATCTCTACCTTTTCACTCGCACCTTCCGAAAATTCAATCTTATCTTCTGATATTATGACATCCCCAAAAAAAATAGCCTACTATCATGCAGATAAAATCAATGAAATCAGGTTAAATGAAGTTCAAAAAATCTTTAAAAAACGCTATTATTCGCTTCATAAAATTAATATCCCTAATCCTTATATTAAACCAATTTTAACAATCATGCTCACTCAAACCAATCTAGTAAACGATTTTTTTACAATAATGCCACTAACTGAAGATACCCGTTTATTTGCAAATTTAATCCCTCGATTACTCTCTTCACGATTAGATTCCTCTGACACACGTCATGCAATTGTCCAAGTGCTTCTTGAAGAAAATAATACCATGACAAAAGATCTTGTTCATCTTACTCAAAAATTAGTGGATAATTTTATTCCTAACTTGGATACATCCCAAGATATTTTTTATGATTTTCTATATGTTGCTCATCTCCATACCGTTTATTTAGCCTTATTAAACTTCGATATCAAATCGTTATTTGCCAATAAGCATAGTGATTCTTGCGAATTCACTGATGCTAATCACCCACTGTACACTAAATTAGTTAGTTTATTTGAAGATCCTAAAACTTGTGCTAACATGTCTTACAAAGCAAGACAAATTATTACTAATAATAAAAAAATTTTTATTGATGCTTGTTATACTGTAATCCGTAGCTTTCAACATCCTGTTCTCAAATTATCACTCGATTTTATCAATAATTTATCCTTTGAGTATTTTTTACAAAATAGACTTAATAATACTTTTAATCGATCGCTAGAATTTGTTCAAGATATTTACCAATCTGATTTAATCATTTCAGACCACCTTGTTACTATCCCTTACACCTCGCATTTCTTCTCCTTTATTAACACCCACTCGTCTAAAAAAATGTCTGAACTACATAGCCTTATTACTGTTATGCTAAATAATAAAGCTTTATCCGATGATTATACTAACTAGACTTATAGCTCATTACAAAAAATTAGATGTCTAAGTATGAGCAACTTGCGACATTACTTTATAAAAAGAATGGTCGTTCCCATAATAAAGTACTATCCTAAAAAAATAGGTCATACCATTGTCTCAATTAAAGGATAGTTATACAGAAGTCTTTTTACAAATATTTGCCTAACAAATTACTACTACCTATCAACCAATTTTTGATAACCTTGTTTTTGTTTACCATATCTTAGATACTGAGTCGCACGCATTGAATCTTCGTCCACGTAAAAAAAATAGCCACCCCCTTGGGTCGCTATTTAACAAATAGTTATCCTGAACAATTATCAATTAGTTTAACCAAATATCAATATAAATACTGACTTTGATTTTTTTTTACCTGATTTTGCTAGTATTTATAGACTTTCAACTGAATATTTCGACTTGTTACTTGCTTACTAAATAAACCTTGCCGACTCAGCTAGAATTATTTAACTGTCAGGAACTTAGTACCCTATTTTCTCTTACTGGCAATCTCTTAACTAGCAATTAGATTCAACTAACTATCGGAGATTATTTACCTTTAAAGATTTATCAGCATGCAAACAGTATCAAGGGCATGCAAACTTAGTTTATTTTACAATGTTCGCTAACTGGCTTGTCTTGATTTTAAACTAACTAAATAACTAGTATCACAGTCCTTTATAAAAGATAATCACAGGCTGACTTATAACGGTTAATGTGTGATTATTTTTTATTATCATTCTTTTTTCTTACATTATAAATCAAATAACTTACTAATATCACTAAAATTAAACCGATTATTATTAAAATATAAACCCACCATGGTAATTTATTCACACCTTGTTCTGTCCGTTGATTAATATCTTTTGCCTGGTGCTTCGTAATTTTAAACTCACGCTGCCATTCCCAATGCCCATAATCAGAATCAGCTTTTATTAAAGCCGTGTACGTGCCATTTTTTATTTTATCTTCTGATAGTTTAACTTGATGAGGAAAAAAAGCTTGTGGAGCAAGTTGATTATTTTTTTTTGTATCAGTCACTAATATCTCACTAGCCCCAACTTTTTTTATTTCCGTTTTAACTGTCACATTCGGAACAATATTTGGATTAATATTTTGGATAGGAATTTCTAATGAAGGATGACCCATATAGGTTCCTACTTTAAGTTTGTCCAATGCTAGTTTAGCCTTTACTTGTTGATCTGATAAGGATAACATTACTTCAGTCGTATAGCCCATTTGATTGCGAATCGACATTCCAGCTTTTTCATTATCTTTTGAATTGCCTTTCTCGTTTTTATCTAGTACATAAATAGCACCTAGTATAATCCCTGGCATCTCTTCTTTCGGTGTTTTAATTGTAAACGTAGCGTCTTTTGTACTTTTAGCAGGAATGACTAATGTGTCTTGTTGTAAGCTAGCTAACTCACTCAATTTATTTTTAGCTTTTTTAATCAACTTTACTTGTGGATTTGACATGTCAATCGTCCCATCTGGTAAGGTTGTAGCATCAGTCATCATAATTGCTACTTTTCTCTCTTCCTCACCATCATTAGTCACATGCAAGACATACTCTTTTTCTTCGTTAGGAGCCATTTGAATATTATACATCGTTTGACTGGTGTCTTTTTGATTATCGGGAATTTCTGGTTTCACACTAATTGTAAATCCCTCTGCACTTGCAAAAATGGGGGAAAGTATCATGCATACTCCTACTACTAATACTAAATAAAGCTTTTTCATCTCATGTTCTCCTATTCTAAATCCAATAAAAATAAGGACCTAAGTCCTTATTTTTATTTAGCTGGTAATGCTGCAACTTGACTCTTACCTTGATTGTTAATAACTGATAAATTCCAAGTTAAGACTGAACTATAGGCTTTCGTTTTTGCTTGTTGTGCAGTTTTCTCTGGAACCGACATCGCTATATTACTATAATCAAACTGAAACTTACCTGAGGCAACTGCACCTGCTTCAGAAGTGAAGATGGCTGATGGTGCTTTTCCTGTCATAACGGTTGTTTCTGTTGATTTATTCTTCAATGCTGTATTACTTTCGACTGCAGTTACTTTTAACTTAGAAAAATCAAAAGTAATATCTGATAAGACAGCACTAGATGCTTTCTCATTGGCTACTTTAAAATTATCTGCAGCTAATTTTAGAGTCCAAGCATTTTCATCTCCTGTATAGTTACCAATCCCTGTTGACGTCAATCCCATACTTTTAGATTTTTCGCCTTCTGATAGGACTTTTCTTCCTACTTCTTCTTTACCAACTTTAAATGCTCCAAAGTCAAAAGTTGGTACTGTCACATCTGGATGGGCACCTGGTTTCGAAGGGTCATTTGGATCAACTGGCACATGTTCTAACTCACCTTTTTCAAAGTCAACATGACCTGCTGTATTAGTAGCTGCCTCTGCACCTAAACTAATACTAGCACCTCCGATGATAATTGCTGATACTACTAAAATACTAAACTTTTTTTCCATTATAATTCCTCCGTTCTTGATTTAATTGCTTTATTATTAAGAATTTTTTTTCTTAAATACCCGATTATGAACGTACTGATTACAATCAACTCCCCATAAATCTGAAGATTACTCTTCTCTCCTGTTTGGGGTAATCTACCCAATCCTTGCTTGTCATTCTCAAGATTTTTGGGTTTATTTTTATGTGTCAAATCTAATGGCTCTACCTTGTCACTCTCCTTGTTACTTATTTCTTCCGGATAAAGTGGTAACGAAGGGTTTGGCAAAAAGGTCACACTTGCTGAACTATCTGCTGAAGATAGTATTGGGCTAATCAAAAGAGCACTAATTATTAGCCCACTTACAATAAAACTTCTTTTATCTATCATCTTTTGCACCTACTTTCAAAGGAAGAGCGGTTTGATATTCTTGAAAAGATTGGTTTGAATCATTCACTTCCCAAGTAATCGTTGCGGTATAGTCTTTTGTTGGTTTTATCCATCTATAACTATTTTTACCAACCGCAACATCAGCTTTCTTATTATTAAGTGTTGTAGGAGTATCTCGATCACCAAAAGTTAAGGTGATTTCTTGCAATTGATTATCAACCGGGGTGCGATGAACAATCACTCCATCCTGCGTTAAGATTTTTTTATCAATTCGTAACGCTAGATTATCTTGTGTGATCGTTTGATGACTGTTTGGCTCTTTAAAGTTGTCAATCTTAGCACGTAAGGACCACTCTGGATGTAAGTCAGTACTTTTGACTGTCAATTGAACAGGCTTATCACCTTGATTAATCAGTAACTGTTTCTCAGCTAACATTTTTCCATGAAATGAAAAATCATTTTTGAGACTGTCCACCCATGATTGCCCTTTATATTTCAAATAAATTGTTTGGTTATTAGATTCAAAAGGAATATTAATGGCTTCTTCCTTGTTACTAATCAGATTATCACCATTAAAACTCCCTTTAAAATCAAATCTCTTTTTGCTCAAATTTGTCGGATCAATTTTTAAAGTGCCATCTTGATTGGCATCCTTAATGGTGTATTTTTTAGTAACATTAGCTAAGCCACTCTCAGATTTAGGTAACAGTGTTTTATTAGAATCTGTGTAAACGTACTTCACAGTAATTGGTTTTTTAACGTCAATCTTTAGATCATACTCATATCTGGCATAACCAGTATTGGAAAGTTTTTCAAATACTTGAACGGGTATTGTTTGTATGCCCCCTTTATCTAAGTCAATTGCTTCCTTCACTTCTTTAGAAATATTGGCATAGCCGTTAAACTTTTTGATGTCACGATTTAATCCTAAATAACTTAAAACTTTTTCATCGTTTAAATCTGAAAAAGTTTTAATTGGAACGGGTTCAATGTCTTTGGACTCTTTTAATGGCTTCGGTCCGTGGGGATTTTCAAAATGATTTAAGGTTAAATGGGAAAAAGTCGGTTGCCCATTTTGTACACCAGCCTCAAATAAATCTGTATTAAAACGTGAAAATTTCAAATTATCTCCACCCATATAACTTTGCTCACCATATAAAAATTTATCCACTGCAGTTATTTTTGTTTCCCAATTATATTGTTTGCCATGTTTATGAACGCTTTGCGCTACCACATCACCTGGGTTAATCGTCACATTTCCAAACTGTTTTTCTCCTAGTTCAATCATTTGATCTAGGGTAGTCCCACCTGGATATTGTTGCAAATACTGATTATCTTGAAGAATCTCACCTTCTCTATCTTGCTTAGCACTGACGTCAACTAGATTGTTAACACCTTGATATAAGCCGACATAGGCTTCTATCGCAACATGATTGGCATCATTAATCGCATATGGATACTCCGTTGCCGCTTTCTCACCGTAAACAGGACGTAATGATAGACCGTTTGATTCTTTTACTAACGTTAAACTCCCCATATCGGTTTTATTAAAGCCTACCGCTGGAGCGATCGTCTGCATGCCGATAGTTGCCCCATAATTAACATCAAGAGTTGCTTCTGCGTTGACCTCAAAATGTATCCCGGTCTCTGGCTTACGATAACCAACAGTTAAGGGAACTGTGATTCCTTTGTTCTTCTCAGTCGCATACATAAAATGATTGTTTCGTAATAGTTTTTTAGGTAGTTGTTCTTGCTCTGCCTTTATGTCCAATTCAGCCATGGGAATAACGTCGTCACCAACTTTCACTTCCTTGATAAAGTCTTTCGGTTGAAAAGACTGTCCCAATTTAGCAGTTACTTTTTGAGTCGTCACAATCGGTTCTTCTTCAGGTGAGATGGTAATAGGTTTTAATGGCACATTCTTTTTATCCTCTACATAATCACTGTTCTTTGTTGGTCTAAATGTAATGACTGGTTTTAAAATGTGCTTGCCTTTTGAAATAGATTTATTTGCTACCCAAACGTTAGCCGTATCTGTTATTTTCCACAACTTGTCATCTAAATACCAATTCATAAGAAACTTAGCTGAATCAAACTTGTAAACTTCTTTTTCCCCAAAAGCTGAAATTTTAATTGTTTCATCTTTTGGAATAATGTAGTTTTTTTGAGGATTAACTGCTGAATAAAAAAAGGCATTATTTAATTTTGCATCATCATGAATCGTTAAATTTTTATTAGCCAACACATAGATAGGAGCAGCAGCGTCTATATTACCAAAATCTACTTCCGGTAATTGTAATAATGAACTTAGATTAATACGCATCGGTTGTGCTAACTCTTTAGTATCAAATATATTACTTCCTCTACTTACTGATAAATCGGTTAAGCTACGTAAATCGATTTCTTCCATTTTAGGCATATTTGAGAATAACTTATAACCGTTAAGTTCCTTTAGTTTAGGTAATATCAAACGTTTAGCATTAGGAAAATCATAAAAATTGTTATAGAGTCCATCTGCATACTTAGCACCTTCTAGAGCGTCTAGTACTAGCTCTGTTCCTTTAAATCCATCAAAAGTACCGTTATGGACTATAGCTAAACCTGGCGCTTCAACCTTTTCTAAGTTACTTAAAGATGATCGACCTGAAAATATTAAGGAATTTTCATGACTACTTTTTACACTAGAATCTAATTTCAGCGTCTTCAATTTATTGTCTCGACCACTCGTCGCAAAATAAAATTGATAAGGAATAATATTTGAATGTTGTAAGACGATAGTTTCAACATTTGTCAAAGATAGTTGATTACCTGAGCCCATTGCTAAATCGTCTCTTGAAAACTCCCCATCGATTACCAAGGTCTTAACATTCCGATACTCATTTAATAACCTAGGGACAATCACTAACTGCATACTGATACACTTAGGTCTTCTTTTTAACTGAACATTCATCGTTAAACCATCGTTACTAACACTATAAGAAATTTTTGATTTTTCATCCTCTGTAATATTATCATCCATTAGATTTTGATCTACACCACTCATACCTTTTTGACTTTTTTCTTCATCAGTCTCTGCTTCACTCGCTTCTTCTTCAGGCTTACTTTCTTGATTTGTTGCTTTATCAGTCTCTGCTTCACTCGCTTCTTCTTCAGGCTTACTTTCTTGATTTGTTGCTTCTTCAGTCTCTGCTTCACTCGCTTCTTCTTCAGGCTTACTTTCTTGATTTGTTGCTTCTTCAGTCTCTGCTTCACTCGCTTCTTCTTCAGGCTTACTTTCTTGATTTGTTGCTTTATCAGTCTCTGCTTCACTCGTTTCTTCTTCAGGCTTACTTTCTTGATTTGTTGCTTTATCAGTCTCTGCTTCACTCGCTTCTTCTTCAGGCTTACTTTCTTGACTTGTTGCTTTAACAGTCTCTGCTTCACTCGTTTCTTCAGGCTTACTTTCTTGACTTGTTGTTTCTTCACTAGTGTCTTCTTCGCTTATTTTTTCACGCTTACTTATTTTAGCTGTCTCCTCACCGCCACTAGTATCACTGGCGACCATAGGTTCTTGTAATGATAGCTTTTTTATCCCTAATAAAGACTTAGTATTCCCTTTTATAATTTTATCTTTCCTATTTATTGCTAAAGTTGAAGGGCTTTGTTTAACAAACTTACTCTGCTTAAGGTTATCGTCTGTTGCTTTTACGGATAATTGGCCTAATACTATAAGACAACATAGGGTCATCCCGATTATTATTTTTTTAGTCATCACATTCTCCTAGCTTTCATCGTCTCTTTTTATTCAAGTCAAAATATCTCCTTGACGCTATGTCCTCATAATAAATGCTTTTTATCCGAATTTATTATATATATCTGAATGAATCACCCCATTAGTGGATAATTAAGTGCAATAACGACGGTAATATAGTTAAAATTAGGATTACTATAGAGTCATATTTTGATTGAAATTTGTTAAAATAAAAAAACACCACAGTCGACGAATGCCAACTGCGGTGTTTTTATGTTATTATCTAGCTTCTTAAGCCACGTCCTTTTTCTATTAAATACCATGCTACTATATATAAACCTACTATAAAGACAATCAAAATTGTCATAGAAATACCTACCGGTACGTCAACTGTTCCTAAGAAACCATAACGAAAACCAGAGATCATATAAACAATCGGATTGATTTTTGACACAGCTTGCCAAAATGGTGGCAACATTGAGATGGCATAGAATACGCCACCTAAGTAAGTTAGAGGCTGTAAGACAAAGGTTGGAACAATTGAAACATCATCATATGAACGCGCAAATATACCATTAATTAAACCTGCTAATGAAAAAACAATAGCTGTCATTAATAAAGTAATGATCACAATCGGCCATGATACCACATGTAAAGGAACAAAGAATAATGAGATAATCGTAACTAAAGACCCTACTAAAATACTACGACCAAGGCCACCAATCACAAACCCCCAAATAATGATATGGGTTGGGACAGGTGCAACTAAAATTTCTTCAATATTTTTTTGAAACTTCTGTGAAAAGAAAGAAGACGAGACGTTGGCGTAAGAACTGGTAATTGCCGACATCATAATCAAACCTGGAACAATAAATTCCATGTAAGAAAAACCGCCCATCTCACCGATCCGTCCCCCAATCATTTTGCCAAAAATAACAAAATATAGTGACGTTGTAATAACTGGCGGAACTAAGGTTTGAACCCAAATTCTCAAATAACGATTTGTTTCCTTATAAGCTAAACTCTTTAACGCTGTAATATATAAACTAAGCATGATTATCCTCCACTTGCTGTGTGTCTTCCGTAATTTTTAAGAATAATTCTTCTAAACGGTTTGATTTATTCCGCATTGATAATACTTTAATATTTTGCGCTGTTAATTGTGCAAAAATATCATTAACTCCTTGATTACGCTCAACTTCAACAACAAGTGTCTGGTCATCTTCAAGAAAACTTTGATAGTTTTGAATCACAGGAATGCTCTCTGATTGTTCTAAATCAAAGATAAATGTTTCATATTGTAATTTTGATAATAAATTTTTCATACTGGTATTTTCAATCACTTCACCTGACTGAATAATTCCAATGTTACGGCATAACATTTCTGCCTCTTCTAAGTAATGAGTAGTCAAAATAATTGTCGTTCCTTGTCGATTTAACTCTTGTAAAAAGGTCCACATTTCACGACGCAATTCAATATCGACTCCTGCTGTTGGTTCATCTAAAATCAGTAACCGTGGTTCATGCATCAAAGCACGAGCAATCATCAGACGACGTTTCATGCCACCTGACAACATACGAGCCTTCACATCGCGTTTTTCCCATAAATTGGATTGTTTCAAATATTTTTCGCTGCGTTTTATCGCTTCTTTACGTGACACACCATAGTAACCTGCTTGATTGACTACTATTTGTTGCACCGTTTCAAACGGATTAAAGTTAAATTCTTGAGGGACTAAACCAATTTGTTGTTTAGCACGAACCAAATCTGTATCCAGATCATAATCAAAGACCTTAACTGACCCTGACGTTTTATTAACTAATGAGGTAATAATCCCTATTGTTGTTGATTTTCCCGCTCCGTTTGGACCTAACAAAGCATAAAAATCACCCTCTTCAACCGTTAAATCAATTCCTCGCAACGCTTCAACACCTGTGTCATAAACTTTTTTTAAGCCATTTATTTCTAATGCATTTGTCATAGTTATCTTGACTCCTTCTTTATAAACTCTCTTTTCAACTTGTCTACTAAAAAACTAATCTCCCTACTTCGTTATCTCTGGTATTAGATACTGAATGCTTGCTGAAAAAACTTTCATTTTTTCAAGATTAAGTGAATAATTATGCCACGTCCCAACTTTCCTAGTCTGAACGATCCCCGCACATATCAAAACTTTCATATGATGAGATAGGGTGGGTTGGGTGAAGTCAAAGTGCTCTAGTAACTCACAGGCGCACCGCTCTCCTTGAGACAATAGATCAATGATTTGAACCCGATTTGGATCACCTAAGGCTTTACAAAATTTAGCTGTTTCCTCATAATTCATTGCTTCTCCTCCTATAGATAGAAGTTCTTCTATCTATAATATAGAGATTTATCTATCTATTGTCAACCCTAGATTAATCACAAGTCATCTATAAGTCTCTTGCCCTATTTCTCTCATAATTATCAATAAAAAAATAAATCCATATTAGATTACTAATTAATTTTAAAAAAACTAGCTAAAATAGAATAATATGACGACTAATATAGCAGGCTTATCTTCTAAATAAAAAAGGTCATCGTTTTAAAAAAGTTATTTCACGATTTTTTCCACCTATGAAAGACACTCCTACACTATACTCATAAAATAAAATGAGACTTGCTTGAACAAAAATCATAGTTTTATCAGCACTACCTGATAACTCATTTTACAATAAAAAATAACCGGTTAACTCCTCCAAGTTATTACACGGTTATTTTTAATTTTTTTACTTATCATGTCACAATTAACTATTTGATCCTCAACTATTCTTATTCGCACTATTATTTCAAGTTTTTTTCATAACGTTCATAGCTTCCGATGAAGCTAAAACAGGGATTGAAATAGTAAAACTGACTAATAAACTAATTAGAACTAGCTTACTACTCACATTAACTTGATTTATTAAGATCAATAACTGTTTCAAATAAAAATGGTACTAACAAATAACTCAACCGAGCCCAAAAGGGAGTCATTTTTAATTTGTAAATAGATATTCTTTAACAACCATAAATAAACTAACTATATTCCTTGAAAGGACAGCTTAAAAATTAATGGCATCCCGTTATCAAACACAATCGATGCTGCTAGTATAGCAAACCTCACGTATAACAATTAGTCATTAAATAACAACCCTCCCTATTTATTTCCCATTTAAAAATAACTAGAGGGTGTTACTATCCTCTATAATTCGATTAAACCTGTCTTATTTAATTGATAAATTTTAGTCCCAATTTCTTTGATATATTTACGGTCATGGGAGACACTAATAATCGTTCCCTTAAAATTTGTTAACTCTTGATATAAAAGAGGATTCGTAATCGGGCTTAGGTTACGAGTAGGCTCGTCTAAAATAAGGCATTCGGCTTCATCTAAAATTAAAGATAATAGCAAAATTTTAGCTTGTTGGCCACCACTCAACTCTTCCATTGGTATTTGCATTTCTTCACGAGTAAAATTAACATTTCCTAACATTGTAAATATCTTCGTTTTTTCATCAGCGTCCCCTTGCCTAGTTAAAAATTGACTAGCTGATTGATCTAAGTCTAGTACTTCACCATAATTTTGTGGCATATAGCCTACCTTCTTATCCCCAAGCTGTTGATAAATTTCTTTAAGTAAGGTTGTTTTTCCACAACCGTTATTGCCGGTAATCACAATTTTATCTCCCAATAACACAGGTAAATGAATAGCTCCTGCTAGTTTCCCTTTTTTATTTTCTAACACCGGGAGATCAATTGTTGCTATTTTTTTACCTACAATCGCCTTATCTAAATAAGCAAAACTAAAGAAACTTTCTTTTTCATAAGCCTTAATATCGGATACCCCTGCTTGCTCTTTTTCTAAACGTGTCCGTTGATTTTTTAGACTCGCTACTTTTTTTTGCAGACGAGGATCTGCTCGATTAACATTTTGATGTTGATGTTCAGCTTTATTCCACACACGTTGCAATTTTTCTTCTTTTTGATGCAACACTTTGCGTTGCGCGAGTGTCTCATGTTGTTCTTTAGCAATACGTGAGGCCCTACGCTGACGATAGCTGTCATATCCTTGATTGTCTAACGTGTGAATTGGTTGATCTTTTCGCCCAGCTAGTTCTAGATGTAGCAACCGTGTAGCTGTCTGTTCAATAAAGTGCTCATCATGAGACACATAAATCACTGGGATAGACGTTGTTTTAATAAACCTTTCTAACCAATTAATAGCCTGTAAATCAACATCATTAGTCGGCTCATCTAATAAAATCATTTCTGGGGAACTAGCTAATAACGCCAATAACTGATACCTGATTTTTTCACCACCAGATAACGTCTGAAGTTTTTGTTCACTAAAAATAGTATCAATTTCAAATTCTTTCAGTGCTTTTAAAAATGTTTCATTCCAATCAACGTCATGAAATAAGTCGGCAATTGTTAACTGTTCATCAGTTGCTGCTTGCTGAGCTAGATAACCAATTTTTGTTGTATCAGTTATAACATCACCAGTCAATTCAACAAAATCTGGGAGATATTCCTTACCACGCATTACTCTTAGTAAGGTTGATTTACCATTACCTTCCTCACCAATGATTGCCAATTTATCTCCGGGATTAATAGTCAAATTTAGACCTCTTACTAATTGACGTCCTGTCTTTCTTTCTTGTAGTCCTATATTTCTTAAAGTCATCATTTTCTTCACCTACTTTATGTATTTAGGCTTTGTTCGTTAGCTTGTCTAACAATTTATTCGCCTCCTTCGGCATACAAAAAAACACCCCTGTATATACAGGGGTGCTCAAAAATAATCATCGTTATAGTAATTATTTTATAGAAAGAAGACGCACTCGACCTGTTTATTTATAAGAATAGTATTTCTTTTAAATAAAACAGTGTTCAAATGCGCCAACTCCTTACATGTTATAATTTCTTTTATCTTAACAAACAAAAACTTATTCTGTCAATATTTTTTACTAATTTTTTCTTTTATCTTTTCTAATTAGACTAAAAAACGGCCAGATTGTTCATTTAACTACTAGTTTTTTGAGTGAATTTTCCTTTCAACTCATTTATTTCTTATGAAAAAAAATTATTTGTGCTACGATATTTTTTGTACCTAATCAAAGGTAACTGTTTTATTATTTTAGGAGGAAATCAGTTTGTTATTTCATATGCGTCTACCCCGTAATACTAAAGAATTCATTTTATTTTTAGGTATCATTTCAATTATTTCAGTTTGCCTGATTGGTTCTCTGATTATTGGCTTTGAAACAGGATTTAATTTAGAAATTTGGCAGCACTCTTTAAAACGTCTCCCTTTCATTTGGTTAGCAGTAGTGACAATCGTTTTATTAGTCCATCCACTAGCAGATCGACTTGCAAAAAAAATCATGGCAGAAGATGACAGCTTTAATAGCCAAATGATTGTCACAACATTATGTAATGTTCTAATGATTTCGATATTAATGACCATTATTGGGACTTGGATCGGCACAGGGACCGTTTCGCTAGACCCCCTTTATCATTTTTTCTACAAATGGCCACGTAACTTTGCTATCGCCTTTGCAGTAGAAGCTCTTCTCGCGCAACCCATTGCTCGCCAAGTTATGTATCTCATCCATACTCATTAGACATTATTAAAAAGGCAAGCCTGTTAATTGATAACAGACTTGCCTTTTTGTTAGTTAAGAATCATTATTAGGTGACAAAAAACGACGCCTTTGGTATCTCTTTATAAAAAAACTACATTTGTTTACTTTGATAGGCTGCTAAAATTAAGTTGCCCCTAGCTATAATCATCTCATTAACTGCTTTCAGGTTTTCTTGAGTAGGTCTGTCTAAATTAAGCAACTCTTTTAATTCTCCCTGCTCATTAATAAATGGGCTTAGAAAGTTAGCTGTCAGATATTCTTCCCAATTAATTCCCTTATAGTGTTTGAGAATTCTTTCTTCTATGGGGCTACCATCTGAAGATCTAGACCCAGTCAATAATGCTCTCACTTTTTCTAAATAATAATAAGCTGAATCATTGTGGCTAAATCCTTTTAGTTGATTAAGACTTTTACCTTGATCAATACGTTGATCAAATGGATAGAGAATAACATTACCAATAGCATGTATGTAGTGTAACAACTTCTCTATTTCTGATTTTATTTCTGTAGAATGAGTCAAAACACTCTCTTTGCTAGCTAAATCTGACAAGATGTCGGGTAATTTTTTATTACTATAACGATTACCTGCTTGCTCTCGATATTTTGTTAAAAAGCCACTTACATTCTGATAAAACATCGGAGCTAAAAAACTTGATGGACCAATTAAAGTATCTCCTTTATAGGTTTTTCCATTCTTATCACATAACTGATATTTCTGAGTACTATAAGCTTGTGTGTCTAAGTTCCAGTCCATAATCTCTGCAAAGAGTGCCATCGTCATATAACTGACATCTAAATCGTAACCATCCTCTGCTTTACGGTAATTTTCAAATAATTGATAGCCAGATCCTTGCCCATATTCATTGAGATATTCTTTAAAATCGGTTGTAGCTGTGATTTCCAACGTTCTATCAACCTTATCATAACTTCCTCGTAACTGTTCAAAATTTAACTGTACCATAAGTCATTCCTCCATTAATTAGTTTTTATTAGTTTTGACAAGTAAACTAATTAAATACTGTTTATACATAAAATCCAGACCTTGCTGTCATACACTCAAGAGCCTTCTACTAGATATAAGCCTTGCCACTCAACTTCCGCTGATTCTCGTACTAACTCAAAGCAACTCAACTAGAGCAGTTACTCAAAAACTTTTAGAAACTCACTTTCATTTAAGTTCCAGTGTTAAGTCATAATTTCCCCCATTATTTCTTACTTTCACTCATCACTAACGATGTTAGAAGAGGCTAATTATTCACGCTAAGTGCATTTCCTTAATTTATCCATTAATTTTTTCTTAGTTATTTAAATGGTATAAACCCATTGTCTAATAAAAAGGAAGTAGTTACTAGTCATTTTTACTAATTTCCCACATTCACTATTAGTACCCAAGATAAGCGCTACATGGTCTTCTTTAATATCAGCAATAGTTAATTTTTTAGCATAACATCTAAAAATATTTTCCCTCAGCTTTATTTAAATTGTTTTCCCCCTACTGTAAGCGATATGAATAGAAGGAATTGGTTCTGGCTAGCACTAAAGGGAGTATGGGTTAAAATCTTCTGACACCCAATCTCTCCTTGACGACTGTCCGTATCAATTGTCTCCCAACTGTCGTCATTTAGCGTGCTATTTTTTTAACCATACCATAATTGACTTTTAATTTTCTCAAATCGTTGCAAATTAAGCGATGTCACAAGTAGCGCTTGATTATTAATTGTATGATATTGAAAGAAAAATAAATACTTACCGTAACACTCAATCTCTTGCTCTTCTAAATATATTTTTCTATGCCAATTTGGACGAGGAACCACTCTTTGACTAGCTATAATCAAAATATCCTCCTGCCAATACCAATCAAAAGGTACTTGAAAGGTTTTAAATATCCAGTGATCTTGCTTCACATGATTGATTCTTGTTAATTCTAAGGTATCACAATTTAAGACACCGATTGATAACTCATTACTAAAGGCTAAGGTGGTTTCTTTCATTAACATTTCCTCCTAACAATTAACTACATATGTTATACTACCACTATCAGACGACAATATACGTCGCAAGGAGGACTCTATGGAAAAAATAACAGGACGTGAACGACTTTTAAAAATTTTCTTCCACTTAACTAACGGAGGACAAATCAATCCTCAACAATTAGCCTTAGACTATCAATGCACGGAACGCTCAATTCAACGTGATCTAAAATTAATCAGAGAGCTCCTAACAGATGCCTCGCTGCTAATTGATTCAGCCCCCACTCCTACACCCGAACTTGTTGCTGTCTCAGGAATCGATGAGATAGCTTACCGACTTGAGCAACACAACTTATACACTAGTGCTGAAGCATTTGTCATTGCCAAATTACTTTTAACTAGTCGAGCTTTTACCAAAGATGAGCTGACACGCATGATGACTGTTCTATTCTCTCACCTTGATTCGGACACGCAAAACTGTTTACATGACTTAACTAAGAGTGAAGAATACCACTATCAACAAGTTTCTCATCAAAAACCGATCTTAACCTTACTGCAATCTTTTATTGAGCACATCACTAAAAAGCAAACACTTATGACTACCTATTGTCTCCCAAAACATGACTCAATTGTAGAAATATATGGTGTCCCTCTTTCACTGATGTTCTCAGAAAATTATTTTTACGTTAAAATGTACAGCCATCATTCTGACAAATTGCTAACCTTACGCTTAGATCGCTTCCAAAAGATAAGTCTAGCAAAAAAAGCTTTGACTGTACCTCAAGCTAAAAAAATAGAAGATGGTATTATACAGAAGAAAAGTTTGTATATGTTCTCCTCAGGTAGCGATTTTGGTTTCACCTTTCGCTACTGGGGAGCACCTGAAATCGTTCAAGATAAATTTCCAGAGGCAGAGATTACTTACCCAAAAGATCAAAACTATATTGAAGTCAAGGCTTGTTCTTATGAAGATGGCGTCATTTTTTGGTTACTCAGTCAAGGCAATAACGCTCAAGTAACGCACCCCCTTTCACTAGTAACTAAAATGACAGAAAAAATAAAAGAAATGGCTACACTCTATCAACTAGTACCCTAAAAATCTCCTAAAAAAATAAGCTAAAAAGCCATGTTCAAAGTAAGACATGGCTTTAGCTTGATACAAACAACCAATAAAAAATAGCAACCCCTGGATGATGTTGATAGATCACTCTCACTATCATGACAATTGAATAAATGATTGAAAACTCAACGACACTGCCGATCTCTTTTAATTGATGTACCAGTAAATTACCTCTCTTTCATCTGCAATAGGTTAAAGTAACTAGTCAAATAACTTTCAAGTAGAAATCATTTCAATAAGGAGACAGTAGTAGGCCTATTACCTGATTCAATCCGGTTTCCATATGATCAATATGGGGAAACCAGTTTTTGTATGCCCCAATAACTATACTAACCAATCTCCAGTAGACTAAACATAGATTTTCTAGCTTAAGCAACTATCAATCAGTTATTATCCCATACGATGGTTCCTCCTAAACCAACTAGTAGTATTTGTGTTATACTTAGTTATATATTAAAAAATAACAGGAGGAGATTTCCATGAAAAAGACTAATTTTATCGTGATTTTTTGGTTAGTTCTAGCTCTAATTTTTACGATTGTACTCCTTTTTAACTTATCAACTATTTTTGAAAGTATCTCTTACATGATTATTCCAACGACCTCTTCTGACTCTTATATGTCTAGTGACGATGTTAAACGCTCACTCATCTCAAGCGTACCCATGGCACTCATTGCCCTTATCGGTATGTTTACTAGTATTAGAGCTGGTTTGAAAGTCTACAAAAATTTAACTGTTGGATAACAATAAAAGAACCATAATGTCGATAGTATGACATTATGGTTCTTTTTATTTAATTAGTTATAAGCCTATTCACTGTTATTAAAAATAGGACCTATTACAGATAATCAGTATGATTAGTATAGAAAAAAACCTATTTATCAATTCAATGATAATAATGTGAGATACCTTTACAATTTAAACTAATACCAAGCAAGCCACTCTCTGCTATGTTTTATTATTTTTTGCAGCCTTTAACTTCCGTCTCATCACATAAAGAATAATAAGTAGCAATACTACTAAAAGAATTACAACTAGAATCATGATTTTCATCATTTGACTCATCCGCTCAATACTCACAGATTCTTCATTAAGTTTTTTGGCAACGTCTGTTTTTATTTCAAACAATTCATTCCACTGCCAATCTCCATAAGGGGAATTAACTTTGATATGAGCGATATAACTTCCAGCTTTGTAAGTATCTTTCCCCATCTCAACATAATGATGAAACGTACTATTAGGAGCAAAACTGATTCCTTTCAATTCATCTTTATACAATATTTCTTTTTCATTTTTTTTCGTGACGTCTACATGATACTTAGCTTCTGGCAATAAATTATTAACAGGATTATCCAGACTAATTTTTAATGCATTACGACCACCAGTTAATTCAGGGCTAACTTTATTAAATACCAAATCTGCATCAATATTTTCTTCTGATTCAACCACGACGACTGGGATTGAGTATGAAAAAGCATTTTTAATCATGCTAGTTCCTTTTTTATCGGCTTCTTGTTCAATCAACAGTCCTCCTAATAAGATGCCAGAAAAGGGCTTTTTCGGTAAAGTGATTTTGATTTTAATTCCTTTTTTTTCATAGCCATTTAAGGTGAATTTCTCAGTGTAATCTGCTAATTTAGCTAAAGATAACTCTTTATTTATTACTTTTTGATCTGCTGTATAATTGACAATTCCTTGATTATTTGTAGCGGCATCTTTCATCCCTGTTTTTAATGAAATGGGTTGATCACTTTCATTTTTAATTTCTAATGCCAATTCTACAGTTTTTCCAGCTTCGCCTTTTAGTTTAAAATCAGTCTGAGAATCATCCATTTTTTGCTCTGTTTGCTTGATTGTTGGTGTGAAATTCAGTTTATTTTCACTAGCTAAAGCTGAATTTCCTAGACCTAAACTAATTAAAATGAGTGTCATCATAACTAGCCTTTTTAATTTTTTTAACATAGACATGTTCTCCTTTTATTACACTAAATAATTAATAAAAAACGAGACCAGTGAGCCTCGTTTTTTTATTAAAGATTATTTTGTTGTTGGTGCCATAAATCCTGTTTTAGTAGCAGCAAGTTCACCACTTAGATTCCAGTTTAAATCAGCTTTATAACTACCTTTACGAATTTTACCTACTTCTGATTGAGGAATTACCAAATTAATATCAGAATCGCTTTCAAGTACTTCCCCATCAACCTTACTTGTCATCCCCATTGACCATGTTCCACGAGCACCATCACCTGATGCAGTGATTAATGTTTGCCCATCTGCATCATCTAAATTAATACTTTGTGCTTGCCATTCAGGTTTTTCAGCTGGTACTTCTTGGTTAGTAGATCCTGTTGCAAAAATTGGAGCTGATGTAAAATCAATGTGTGCTCCTGTGATTTTAGCACTATCAGTTCTAGTTCCCTCTTCTTTAGCAACTTTGTTTAAAGAACTTGCTTTAACTGACAAGGTCCAATTTGGAGAATCTTCCCCACGTAAGTCAGACACTTGGACGAAGTGAGCTAACTTCTGATCACCTTTTCTTAATACTGGTAATTTTAAATCTTGACCACTATTTTTAATTTCACTTGAACCAAAATCAAAGTTTGAAGCCCAGTCAATTCTTAAAGCTCCAGCTCCACCATGCTCACCGCCATCTTCTGGAGGTTCAACTTCTTCTCCTGGTTTACCTGGATCTGTTGGTGGTGTTTCTCCTGAATCGTTAGTCGTAAATTCTACTTTAGCTGTTGTCGTCACATTAGTTGCTGATTTTTCTTCCTCAGCATTCACTAGCATTGCTCCTGATGTTCCTAAAATTGTTGTTGCCATAACTAAACCAACTACCTTTGTCGTTTTCATAATTAATCATTCTCCTTTTGTTTATTTTTTTTATATAATAATCCGACCATCACTAATATAATTAAGCCGAAAATTAGTATCTTATTATTTTTTAGTTCGCCTGTTTGCGGAAAATTTTTTGAAGTTTTGCCTTCATTATCTAATTTTTTAGTCTTTTCCGGTTTTTTTAAACTATCACCTTTTTTACTTAACTCTATTGCCTTTTTTGGAGTAGTTTTATCCTTCGTTGGTTTTTTAAAGATCTTACCTGAAGGATCTTTTTGCTCTTTATCATCTTGTTTATCTGGTACTGCAATTGTTGGCGGTAGTGGGGGTTGAAGTGGCGGTGCATCATTTAAAAATTCAATTTCAGCATGCGTCACTACTTCATCAACTTGATCCGCATAAGTCATCAGCGTCCCTAGACTACCTAAAACTACACTTAGTAAAGTCGCGAGCACTATTTTTTTTAATGTCATACTTCTCACTCCCTCACTTTAGGTATCCCAAAGGATAACGTTTTAAATTCTTCTCCGGTTGCCGTCAACTGCCACATCAATTCTGTTTCATATTGGTCGCTCTTTTTAGCCCAATTAGTGCCTTCAGTCGTTTGTAATTGAATTGATAACTTAGACTGATCATTGGCTAAGTTGTTTTTTTCTAATGATTTAAGAGTATTATCTGAGAAACTAAACCCATTTTCCCTTTGGATACTACTTATTTTTTTACCTGATTTTCCTAACAATTCTAACTGCTCTAAAGAAATCAATTGTTTGTCTTTTGTAAACCGTTTAGCTGAAACATCTAACTGCCAACCATCTTTGGCATAACGTTGATCTTTCACCGATAAAATAACTTCATTATCAGCTGAATATCTTTGATTAAAAAGGGAAGTAATCGTCGGCTGATACGTTAACTCCCCCTCAACTGCCAGCCCGATTTGACCATCTGTAACTGTGATTTTAAAAGGTTGTTCAGTTGCCTCTACATTTCCCTTAGTTAACAATGCTTTTATTGGATACGTACCGGGTTGATAACTGACTTTATCTAACTCTTGTAAGTTAATTTCATCCGTAACATCTTCAATTTCTTGGGTCTCTAGATTAAGATAGTTCCCTCGCAACCCCTTTTCTCTTAGCATATTTTTAAGAGTATCAGCTGTGATTCGTTCTCTTTGTGCTATTAGAGCAGGTTGCTTGGGTGCATCTTTCACTAACTCTTTAGCTGTTAGCGTAGTATCTTGAACCTCTAGCCATAAAGTAGAATCTAAAACAATCATGACCTTTTTATTTAGATCCACATAATTACCAGCATCGTCTGTTAAAGTCAACTGGCTCTGTTTTTTGATAAAATTACCAGTCTCATCAATTGGTGATGTATTAGCTACTGCTTCTTTCATAGCCTCACTGCTTGTATAAGTAACCTTAACTTCTTGATTTTGATCATTACTGTCTTGTTTATTTAGAATAAAAATATTAGGATCTTCAGGCAATTTATTTTTAATGACATATATTGGATCTCTTAAATCTCCTGTCGGTGGTGTGGCATCTTCAACAATTTGTGACTTTTCAATCAACACTTTGCCAGATTTATCAACCAATTGGTAATTTATCTTTTTAGACGCTATCAATTGGTTATCTTCCAGTTCAATCTTAAAGATGTCATTTTTTTTCAACTTATCAGTTTCTAACGTAACTGGTTTATTTTGTTTAGTTACCAGTCCACCTTCATTACTGGAAATTCTTAAGGTAGTGCCTGTCAAATCAAAATTATCTGCTGTTTTCAACTCCCCACTCACATGATAGAGGGGTTCTTTAGTTGAACTTTCATTTTGATTTAATTCTCTTTGAAGATCATTGATTTTATCTAGCTTTAAGTCTACTTTTACTGGATTGATGGTATATTCTACACTACTTTTTTTTAACCCATCATTCGTTTGTTTCGTCATATCTGGATAGTTTTGTTCCCTAATCGTAAAGTTATCTCTAACAAGTTTTGGTTCTTGTAAGGTATACTTTTTATCAACAATAATCGGTACGCGAACAACCATACTTTGATAATATTCAGCCTCTCCATCCTCTGGTCCAAGGGGACCTAAATGATCAAATTCTAAACCATTTTCAGACATTTTCACTTGATAATTTCCTGACTGATTCCCTTGAGGCGCAAGCAGCTCACCACCGCCATATTTATCGTATTTTTGATACCTGACTTCAATCTTTTTCAATGACTCATCCGTAACCTGTGCGAGATCATTTAATGAGGCATTAAGATGCATTTGTTTAGTCACTTGCTTCCCTTCACCATAAGCAATTTTATATTCATAAAATAATTCATCTCCTGACTGCACACTATCACTTGTGTTATCAACAGACTCTTCTTGATTATTGATTACTTTTTTGACATCTTGCTTATTGGAAGTATTTCCTAAATCAGGTAATTCTTCAAAAACAACCGCTTGAGTTGTTGAATCACCTCCTGTTGCTCCAGTAAATCCCCAATACATCATTGAATTATTTTCTGCGCTTGAAAGATCTAACAACTCACTCTTTAAAGAAACTGTTTGAGATTGTCCATCGTATATATAGGTTAATTTTTGGGTCTCTACTTTATAATCGATTTCAAAATCATGCCACTTCCCATCAGATTGGTGCCGACTTGGTGCAAATTTAATCAAGCCATCATGAGTTAAGGTATGTCCACTATTGTTAGCATAATAATTTTGTTCTGCTGGATAATAACTAGCTATATGAAAATTTTTGTTTGGAATTCCCTTATCTAACCCACTACCATTGACATGACTATCAAATTCTATCGCAAAGGCATTTTGTACTGCCATTTCCCATGGTTTATCGTTCTTATTATTTGCTCTGCCCATCACACCTAACGATCCACCAGCATTCCCCATCACAATTGCGTCACCATTCTCATCATAACTGCCTTGATCTTTTCCCGGATTATGAAGGGTAAATGTCATACCATCAGCTGCCTTAGTCCCTTTGTTGCCAAAATACATCTTAGCCCGTATCTTAAAATCTTTTTTTATATTTAATTTATAGGTCTTCTTAGACCAGATAACCCCAATTTGCTCACCTGCATCTGGCGTAATCACAACAATATCCGTATTAGTCGCTTTATTTGTCATCACACTTGCTTTATTTTCTATCCCATCATGCTTTGATTTTGGCATATTGAATAAGTCCGTGGTCCTTAATCCTGGTGGCGCAGTGGCTACTATATCTTCAATGGTCTCTTTTTTTGCTTCATAGGTTTCAACATCACTTAATCTAGACGTTTCTTGGGAGTTGTCAGTAGCGTCGTCAGAACTTTCTTGACTATTTTTTTCTTCAACACTAGATACCTCAGTCTCAGCCTCAATCTCGTCACTTATTTGTTCCAGAGTCTCCTCTGATTCTTTAGTGTTCTCTTCTGACTCTTCTTCTGAAACTATTTGAGGCTCTTCAGAGTTAGATTTAGATTCCTTAGAATCTTCTATTACGTCTACTTCTGTTGGTAGCTCTTGAGATTTTGCATCTAAATCTTGAATCGTTTCCTTTAAATCTTCAGATTCCATTACCGCTGTATCTTTTTGAGTATCAACTTTAGTCTCTGGATCTATTTCTTCTTCAGAGCTCACTGTCGTTTCCTCAGTCTCATTTTTTACATCATCGTCAGAAAAATTACTCTGTAGGTCTTTTTTTAGTAACTCGATTGCTTCAGGCTGTGTCTTGGAAACTGAGTGAATGATACTTAAAAATTCTTTTTCCACTTGTCCCTTTGAACTAGCCGGGTTGTCTAAAGCCTTTTGAAATAAAGTTTGAAATTTTTCTAGTCTGATTAACTCATCATCTTTTGCATCTTTTTTTAATTTTTCAATAAACTTATCAACAGGCTCACTCTGCTCCCAAAATTTTTCTTGAGTTGTACTCAGTTCTTTTTGAAAACTTAAACTTTCTCTTGTCACAACTTCAGGCGAATATGCCATTACCTGAACTGGAATATTACTTACTAATATTAACGAAAACAAGGCACTTAATGCTGTTCTTTTCATCAAAAACCACCCCTTTCTATTCTTAAATAGTCTGCCTACACCCCACTAAAATCCAATTAAACGTTCCTTATATAATCTAAGATTTGATATATTCTGATTTTATCTTCAATACATATCTTGATTCAAAAACATGAAGGACATTAACATTATAGGGATTATTCTTTAATGTATTCTTCACTTGTTTTTCGGAATAGTCTATTGGAAAAAGATAATAAGAAATTCCTTCCGCGCCTGACTGTGTTAGATATATTACATCAAATAAAATACCATCATCAAAATATCTCTCTACATTCATATTTAACCTACCTTTCATGAACATTGAATAAAAAATCAGTGTGTCACTCAATCAAATGATGGCTCCACGTTTTAAGTAAGCCTTATCACGACTATTTTTTGGACGATGACGCCTCTAACCACTAGCCCTATTCTGGAAAGAGGATTTTGTTTTATTTGTCTTCAATCACTTGTCTCTCTTACACTTCCCATAATAAATTATCACAAATTGTTATAGCGAGCAACATTTTTGTACAATAAATACCCCTTAACAAACAGTAATTAGACTAAAAATAACACTTAGATTATAATAGTACTTGATCATTATGATTCATATATAACTATTATTAATATTAAAAATAAGTATCAGATAAAAACAGATGTTATTAATTATTTGATATAATCGTTATTTAATACACCTAAATGAGTAAATGATTTTCAGCTTACCGTGCCTCAACCACTCAGACATAAAATAAACAGATTCCTTAAGAATAAGTTCTTATTAACTTATAAATAACTAATTAATTACAATGCTGACGCTTACAACATTTTATTAAAGTTAGTTTTTTTAAAGTGATTTTAAACTAGTCTTGTAGGATAGTGCCTAGGTATTTTTTTTACGCACAAAATAGATGTGTTATTAAATAAAAGATTGCTATTTTTTTTATTTATAATAAAAAAACATAAAAAATAATAATTTTTCGAAAATAAAAAAACATGTATTTTTTATTACACTATAATGGTATTTGTAACGAAAATGACAATATCTACTTATGATTTTGATTGAATCCAAAAATGTCTCAACCAATGCCCTATCATCCATTTATTACATTGATATTCCTAACATAGGTAAACTAAAAAAGGTTAAAAACAACTAACATGTTTTTAACCTTTTTTCGTAACTGAACTTTTGCATCTATCAGTTGGAACTTACAACGTCTGATGCCATATTTTACTATACTCTTGGGCTGTTTTTGATACCAACTCATAATTACCCTCTGAAACACCTTGAAATAAATTACCACCAATGCCTACCATAAGCGCTCCAGCTTGTTTCCATTCTAATAAGTTAGCCAAATTAATACCACCAGTTGGCATAATAGCGACCTGAGGTAACGGTGCTTGAACCGTCTTAATAAAATTTGAGTGAAAATGATTGGCTGGAAATAGTTTTACCACCTCTGACCCAGCTTGCATGGCTTGTTTTATTTCATTAATTGTCATACAACCTGGTAGATAAGGAACTTGATATAAGTGACAAAGATCGGCAGTCCCTTGATCAAAACATGGACTCACGATAAACTCGGCCCCAGCTGCAATAGCTGTACTCGCCATCTGGGGATCTAAAATAGTCCCAGCACCAATGATAACCCGTGGATCATCCTGACAATCTGCTTTCAACGTTGCAATAACCTGCTCTGCTTGTGGAACTGAAAAAGTAATCTCAATGGCTTGAATGCCACCTGTGATGACTGCTTTGGTAGCTTGCAGCGCTTGTTCACTTGTATTTGTTCTGACAACTGCTAGCGGTGTTTTTATAGTTGTCTCAACCTATGTGGAGAGTTTCCAAGTTAAGCTGCTAACTTGAAAACCTTCCCTATTATTTTTTATAACTCTTCCCCATTACTTTCAATAACTTTCTTATACCAGTCGAAGCTATCTTTTTTATATCGGTCACCAGTTCCTTCACCTAAGTCGTTATAGTCGACATAGACAAAGCCATAGCGTTTACTCATCTCAGCTGTTCCTGAGCTGACTAGGTCAATTGGTCCCCACGGTAGATAGCCTAGTAGCTCAACGCCGTCTTTGACTGCTTCTTTCATTGCCTTGATGTGTTCTCTTAAGTAATCGATACGATAATCATCGTGTACGGTTTCATTTTCGAAGACATCTTGGTAACCGAAGCCGTTTTCTGTAACCATTAGTGGTTTTTGGTATCTATCCCAATATTGACTCATGCTGTTGTAGAAGCCTAGGGGGTCAATCGTCCAGCCCCAGTCATTGGCTTTTAAATAGGGATTATCGGTTATATCAGCCGCATCCATACTATTTATACTGGCATCTACGGTACGTGAGTAATAATACGAAAAGGCTAGGTAATCAGAGGGATTATCTTGTAATAAACGCTCATCCTCTTCAGTTATCTCGAAATGGATGTTATTTTCACTAAACCAACGTAACATGGGTCTTGGATAGCTTCCACGAAGAGCCACGTCTGAGAAGAAATATTGCATTCTATTACGTGTCATGGCAAAGCTCACATTTTCTGGCTTACACGTATGTGGATAGAAAGTACAGTCTGCTAGCATAATGCCGATTTGAGGGTTTTCTGGCATCTCTTTGGCGATTTCTTTTAGCTTAGCATTAATTAAAAACTGATTATGAATCGCACGGTACTGGTCTTCCTCAAAGTTTTCACTTTGATCTAAAACAAGTCCTAATGATTTGAACCCACAATATTGGATTAAGTTGATTTGATTGAATGGAATCCAGTAATGCACACGGTCTGCATAGCGTTCTAATAACACCTTACCGTAGCGAACCATCATCTCGATAACCGCTTTATTTTTAAATCCGCCGTATTTGGTTACGATATTTAACGGAATATCATAGTGTAGCATTGTCACGATAGGTTCCATACCATTATTGACAATCTCGTCAATGACTTGATCATAAAAAGCTAGCCCTGCTTCGTTTGGCTCTAGCTCGTCACCTTGTGGGAAGATACGAGGCCACGCAATGGATAAGCGGAATGACTTAAAGCCCATCTCTTTCATTAGCGCGATGTCTTCTTTATAGCGGTGATAGAAATCATTTCCCTGACGCTTTGGGAAGTAAGACGTTGTGTCATTCATTGCGGCTTGTAAACTCTCTGCGGTGTGCTCGTCCTCTACGGTTAATTTACGGTCAACGTCTACATGGTAACAGTGAATATCTGACGTTGATAATGAACGGCCATCTATATCGTATGCCCCTTCAATTTGGCAAGCTGCGGTAGCCCCTCCCCATAAGAAATTTTTCGGAAACCCTTTTTTTAAGTCGTACATTATTTAATCCCCTTTCAGTCTAATACGGTGACAACAGGTGACAGAAAACTTACGATTGGTGCGACATTTTTTCAAATAACTCAACAAAAATTGCCATCAATTTAACTTCACTGGCAATCGTCATCAGTGTATCTTGAGCGTGGGCAAATAACAGACTGTGTGCGTGTTTCTCACCACTCATCTCCCCTTGAATTATATTAGTTTGTGAGTGATGAGCGATAACAATCTCATCGTGAGCTTCTTTTAAGGATACTCTGGCTTGGTCAAAGTGACCATTACGAGCAAATTCAATGGCTTCGTAGCCTTTCACTCGCCCATCTCCGGCATGGATAATAATAGTCATAGCAACTTCAATTAATTCTTCTTCACTTTTCATTAGGCTACTCCTTCTGTTAAGGCGACTTCTTCAGCGAGAACTTGCTTTTCATACACTCTAAAAAATGGTAGACAGATTAACCAATAGAGGATAAATAAGACGATATAGAAAATAACAGCCCGCCAATCTTCGGTAATCATGACACTTGAAAATGGAGCAGGGATTTGACCAACTTGAATCATTTTACTGGGAATATTTAACAACCCCCAGCGCATGCCGAACCAAATTATGAGTAGTCCTACAATAGTATTAACCCAGGTGGGTACCATCAATAATGGGTTCATTACGACTGGTCCACTGAACATGATCGGTTCGTTAATATTAAAGATAGAGGGGCCAATACAAATCTTGCCAATTGTTCGCAGTTTAACTGATTTAGAGCGCATCATCAAAATGTTTAAGACTAAGGTTGAACCCATGCCTCCCATGGTGATCAGTGCGGCAGTAAAGACTGTTTCACTGGTGACAATATTAGTTGCGGCATGTCCTGCTTGAACCGCTGCAATATTGGCATTGATACCTGCCATGTAAATCGGTGTTGAGACTGGCCCAAATAACCAACTGGAAATGCCGAGTGTATAAAGGAAGGTGGGAATAAAACATAATAGGATAAAGCCTGGTAACGTCTGTCCAAAATTTTGTAAGGGGGAAAAGAGTTTAATGATTAAATCAAAGATGTCCATGTTGAAACGGAAAATGAGGATAGCAGAGAAGCCGATTGAAATCGCAATGGGAATGATGTTGTGAATCCACTCCACTAAAAAATCAGGAATGTCAGACTCTTTGAGGAAATTGAGGTTGCCATAGTGATGAAAAATAAGTGCGACGAAGAGGCCGGCAATCATCCCGACCAAAATGCCAGTGGGGCCTAAACGCTCGAACTGAACGGTCATGATACCATCGGTGACGTCTGGGTTGCAATACATGAGAAAAACAGAAACGGACACGAGACTGGCAGAAACGGTGTAACCTGGGTGTTTTAACTTCTCCATAGCTTGATTAGTTACCATGAAGGCAGTAATCAACCCAATCATGCCGAAGGTGTAATCGGCAAGCTTGCCAAAATCAGGGAGAAAATCTAAATAAGAGCGAAATACGTTATAAAAAAAGACCATCGAACCTGTTAGGATAAAAGGAATTAATTTTTGCATGGAACTGGAAACAGCGGAAATCCAAGGTCGTTTGGTTAGCTCTTGCATAGCTGGTGCAAAGGAACCTTCTAGCCAAGTCATAAATAGTTTCATTATTCAGTCCCCGTCTTTTCCAACTCGTCTAGGGCAAATTTTAGGACACCTGCTCCGTCTAATAAACCGTACATTTCTTTGGGAATGACTAGAACTGGTAGATGATACGGTGCGGCCATCTCAGACATCTCATCACGTAAGTTAGCATAGTGTGGCCCTAATAATAAAATATCAATGCTATCAAAATACTGAGGAACCTCACTTTCTCCACGGGCTTCTATGATAACATCTAACCCTTGTTTCTTAGCAGATTTACGAGCTTTTTGCGCAAGTAACCCACTGGACATCCCGGCTCCACAACAGAGCATTACTTTTTTTGTCATCTTCTCTCGACTCCTTTTTATTAATTAGAGAGACAGTCAGTTGATTTTATTCCGAGCAATTGGCGGTTAAGTAACTTTTCAATAAAAGTAAGAAATAAATCGCCGTTAGAACTAAAAATACGCCTCAAACCGTTTACATTTTATCCAGTTGGTGTTAGCATTAACTATGGCAAGCTTGATTGGGTCAGTGTTTTGTGTTGTGACCTGAGCAAGTCCTCGCGACTGGTAATCGTGAGGTGCCATTTTTTTATGCGATTTATTTCTTATGGGGTAATTGTAGTGCTAAGTGATACGAAAAGTCAAGGAAAAAAATCCTTTAATTTAAATATAAAAGTGACTACTCACAAATATTTTTATTAATTATTAAATTCAATATAATTTACAAAACTATAACTAAAAGTGCATCTGATAACAGATTACTTCCTCTTTTCTGAATTATTTTGGTACTAATTTAACCTGAAACTTTATTACATTAATGATTAAAATTTAAGAAATTAACTTTTTGATAAATCAGTTAATTTCTTTCCCATATAGTCTAATCTGCTCATTTGTTTCATCTTCTTCGACTAACGTTACAAAAGACCAACCATACTTTTCATATAACCCTTCATGATCCGTAATCAAATAAACCTTACTAATGCCTTGAGAACTCAGGTATATTTCAATCTCATTAAATAACTTCTCTGAAACCCTTTGACCTCGATGAGTTTCCTCAACATATAGGAATATAGGACACAGATATTTGGTGTTAAATCTGGTCTATTGTGAAAATCATTTTCAATCACACTTGCTCCGGCGATGATTTTATCACCCTCAACAGCTAGAAACCAATTTGGAATGACACCTTCTTCCGTGATACTTTCTAAATAAATCGCTTCATCAATTTCCCGCTTACTAGACAACCACTTAGCCGCTTCTTTTTGTAGTGAGTGATGATTTGCTAAATTAACTATCTCAACTGACAACATATTTCTCCTTTATGTTTATGTAATGAGATTCTTCAAATTAGTTATACCTATTAATGACTTAATAGTAAAAAATGAGTACAACTATTTTCCAATGGCATTTTCTCACACTTTCAAGCCAAAATAAAAAGACTATAAACGCTGTATTATCAGCATTTATAGTCTTTTTTTTATTACCCTACTGACCCTTTCATTAATCATTTGGACAATCAGTAGTATTATATTTGTATCAAACTCAATGAAAACAATGAATCTTCACTTTTAATGAATCAATAAGAATCATTCAGTTTCACTCAAATGGCATTCAGTTTTTGAGGAGCTATTTCAGAAATTAATATTTAGTAATTTATCTAATCAGCAATAAAAACATATAACTGATTTAAATCATAATTTTAACCTCAGCCCGCTATTTCTACACCTAACATGTCCGCTGAAACTTCAATATGGGCAGAAGATGTTTCACAGACATAACTATCCTCTGGGTTAGCTCCCAAAAGTCAGCAATAATATCACTAAAATCTATCTTATTTAATTTAGTAGAATTAAAATTAACCCTAATTAATTTAGATGGTTCAAACTATGCTTTAACTGGTTTATATTCTAAAAAGAAAGCAGCAGTTAATCGTAAATCTGTTCCTCAAAATCACAACAGACAAAATAATATTGCTTTACTTAGTAAACTGAAGCAACCATTATTATAACGACTTGGGAAAATAATAGGCAATATGTTAGATATGAAACAACGAGCAAGTGATAAAACTAAACTACTAAAAGAGCAAACAAAGGCTTTATCGACACAAGCGAAATATGCAGTTTATAAAAAGAAAGTCAATTTAAAAAAAGGTTTTTAAAACTTTTCTGATACAACTAAAAATACACCACAAACAAATCAATCCGAGCGACTGAAAAAAATAACACCAGCATAGACAAACAATTGCACAAAAAAGATTGGAAATGGAACAAACAAAAACAAATCGTAAAACTAGTTCACCTAAAACCCAAAATAAAACAAATTCAAAAACTTCAGATCCTCAACGCCCGCTTACAAAAGGTACTATCAAGCCTTATCCAAAATCTGAAAAAATGAATGTGTCAGCTACACCAATCATCCGTGAAAATAAACCAGTTAAAAATAAGAATACTCACCCTAAACAATCACAAGAAAATCAACCGCCAAGGAACACGACACAGAAAAGAAATCAACAAAACAAACGAGGTTCTAAAAAATGAAACTCTTAAAACTAAAGTTTATTCTACTACTTGATAGTTTATTTATGATCCTATTTGGATTAATTTTCTGCATTACCCTTTTTTTCTCTCAGATGATGACAGTAGTGCTCAAGACTCTTCTGATACAAGTGGGTTATCTGTTTCAAAAGAAGTTCTTTCTCAAAAGAAAAATCAGGTGGAGCTAAGGTTAGCTATCCCAATCCAATTGCCATCTCTATTATTAATGGTGGATCGCGATACAACTATGGAAATCAATTTTATGTAAAATTAGTTTCTCAATATCTAACAGTGACTGAATTTGATAATAAAAATGTCCAAGCAATCATGGATGAAGCTTTAAAGTATCAGGGCTGTCCTTATGTCTTTGGAGGGCGAGTCCTGAGACAATTTTTGACTGTAGTCGGTTAATGGAAAAGCAGGTATAAACCTTCCTAGAATCGCTCAAGCACAGTATGAAGCTACACAACACATTCCATTAACTAAAGCAAAAGCTGGAGACTTAGTTTTTTTCCACTCAACTTACGATACATCAGACTATGTTACACATGTTGATATCGTCGTATCTTCAACTCAAATATATCACGCAAGAGACCCAATTGGTTATGGTGATCTTACCTCATCCTATTGGCAACAGCACTTGTTTGGTGCAGGAAGAATCATTACTAAATAAGAGAAAGGAATCACATTCATGAAAATAAAACTAGAAAGAAAAGATAAAAGAAAAAAACTACTCACTCAGTCTATACTCTTACTATCCATGTGGACGATAAAGAAAATATGGTTATTATAAAAAATCCAACGATTAGTAGCATCCCTACTAAATCAAAGTACAAGCCCAAAGTTAGTGATAGTGATGACACTGTGGATGCCAAAACTACAGAGGAAATTGATTCATTCTTAAAAAGATTTTTTAAACTCTATCCCAAAACAAATGAAAAAAAACTATCCTACTACGTTACTAATCGAGCTTTAAAACCTATTAATAAAGAGTATCAATTTTTGGAATTAACTTCTTCTAATTATTCGATAAAGAATAACCAAATCATTACACAAATATCAGTAAAATATCTTGATCCATTAACTAAGACTATTCAAATTTCTGAATTTAATCTAGTGTTACAAAAGTTTAAAAATTGGATTATTGTGAAATAACTAAATAAATTAAATATGAGGGTTGCTAATTTTCACTAGCAACCCTCATATTTTAACTATTGTCTTTTTGGAGAAAGGCATATCTTGTTGCAACTTACTTGAACGATATCTACACCTGCTATCAAAAGAAAATTACAGAACCTATCAAATTTCTCGTAAAATTTTTTCAATGGTAGAGACTAATTCCCTTTCATCTGTACTATCTTTCAAAATTGGTAAATAGGCTCGAAGAAAAGAATAATCTTCAATGTTCTTTTCTATTTCTTCAAAGATTTCTTTCGTAGCCTCTCCGGTTGATCCAATTGGGATAATTATTTTTTCTTGCTCTTTTGCAATTTTAAATTCTTCAAACAATCCTTCTGATAGTTCTTTTTTCTCATTATCAGCTTTTCTATTACCAAATAAAAATATCGCTACACCAACATCATTTATCATTTCAGTACGATACTTCTGCTTAATACTCTCCGTTTCGGCTTCAAATCGTCTATCTTGAGGGAACGGTCTTAAAATAAGATGTTCATCTACATGTTTGTACTTTGTAGAATAAATTTCTTCTAGTGCTCCATTTATGATACTTGAACCTACCCCATACCCAAATCCAGAACAAATTTGATAGTCATTTTTCACTAAAGTCTTTGCTAATGTATGGCAAAAAGAATTTACTTTCTCTTTCGTCCAAATGTCATTATAAAAGCTAATGCTACCTGAAATAAATATTTTTCTTTTTAAATTGATAAATTCCAACTCTTTTAGAATATCTGTAATCTCATCGTAGGAGTCAATGAAAACTGTTTGAATACCATATCTTTGCAACTCGTTAACTTTTAGATTTTGCTTTATTGTGTCAATTTCAAAACGTTTTGTTAGTTCATTTACTTCTTCTCCACTTTTTCCAATGCGAGATGATTCCGTTACTTTTTTCTCTAACCAATAGCTAACTCCAACATTCTCTCCTAATATATTTCTTGTATTAGAGAGAACATTGGTTAAGTTGGGATCCTCAAAGCTAAACCCAATAAAAAGAAAAGTTTTTGAAATTAAGTCACCTTGAAGAAGTCTCGCAAATAAAGGACTTTTTTGAGTATAAACTTCATAATCCTCTTTAGTCAAAACTGCATTTGCTGCATCGTCCACATCACCATGCATTTTATATAAAATTGCATCTCTATCGTATTTATGCGTTATTAGTTGAGTTTCAGTTATCTTTACATCTACTCTTCGGTCATTGTTCTCTAGCCCTTTTTCTAATAATTTATCGTAGTTAGTTGTCCAATAAGTATAAATAGGTAAACGCGTTAAAATTTCAATGTTTATATTTGGCGCATTGTCTGCTGAAAATTTATCAACAATTTCCTGATTTATCTGTCCCCTATTTCTAAATTCATTTCTGTAGTATTGGGCAACTCTTGTTAAATCATACTCTTCATCAATATTTAAGCCTAATTCTTTTGCAAAAGGAGTTACTAGAGTTTTCCAGTCAACATAACCAGAAGATATTGACAATCCTGCCCCAGCAAAAACTGCTGCATAGCCTTCATTAATAGCCTTGCTATACTTTTCAATGAATCTTTCTCTGCTAATTGCTCCCATAGTTTTCTCCTTTTTAAATAACTATTACTTTTTCTTACTCAAAATGTAGCCATTGTTATTTTTACTTTTCTCATAAGCATTTTCAATGTACTTATTTGGATCTTTCAAAAAATCTTCTTCATTTACTAAAGAGATATATGAGCCGTTCAAAGAATCTATACTTTTGCATGTCTCACAAGAGTATACTTTGGGATCTTGATTAAATCGATTATTATTAATAATATTATAAATGAATCTTTCATTTGTTCCTATGGTCGAACACCCATCAGATTTAATATTTGTTGGTCTAAGCCATGAGTAATCTCCATTATACTTTTGTACAACACCAACTAAGCCATTCGTTCCAGAAGTTACGTCCCCGCGTTTCACTCGTTTTAAAGAATACTCAATTTCCCAATCAATCCAATCACTCTCAATTATATTAGGTGAAATAACAACGATAGTAACAGAGGTTGAATAAATCATATTTTTTAGTTGTTCTTTTATATACTCAGTAGTTCTATCTGTCATGTCAGGCGAACTAGTCGTTTCACCTGTGTAATATGTTGCGTCCTCCCCCAAAGATTCAATAATAGAATCTCGTAATTTTTTAGCCTCTGAGTATTTGTACGATATAAAAGTTTTTCTTGCCATTCTCTTCCCTCCTAAATTCACTGCTTTAATTCAAATAACTAACTTCCAGTCATCTGAGATTTTTATTTGAAGTGATGACTTGCTACAACTATTTATGAAGATATTTTCTTTCAATATTTTTTTATCAACCTTATTGTACCAACAACAATTGTTCTTAACAAGGACCAAACACAACATACAGTATTATCCTCATCCCCAAAATCGATATATTGATATAATTATCAAAAGAAGCAATTTCAACTAGAATAAAATAGCAATACTTCTAGGAATGATTCTTATTTTAAAACTTAGTAGAATTTGTAATCTCAGTATCTAATAAGCTAATAATGTTACTATTCTTCCTCAACGTTGGAAGTAATCACAATAATTATGAACAGAATTTGTGATGCTATTCCAATTAAACCTATCAATGCCATCTATTTACCTCCCTTAAAAAAAGGATAATGTTATTTATACTCTTGCCTACATAACTTATTCTGTAGGTCTACTGTATTTGCATGATGTACCTAAAGAAACCTGACATTCAGCTGCAATTTCTCTTAGGCTCATTTTGTGGCTGTTGTAGAGAAGTCGAATATCTAAAATAGTTTCATCCTTAATCCTTGATCTTCCATGAACTATTCCTTTATGTTTTGATTCAGTAATACTTTGTCTAACTTGTTTACTTTGACAAGTAGCTATTGTTTCTGCCAGTATTTCTACTATAAAATAAAAAGATACCGATGTATTTGATTCAATATATTCCAATATACTAATCAATTTAACCCCTTTTCGACTCAATACGGCCATTAATTCTCCCATCCCTTTAATCCCCTTCCCAAAAATTCCTAAATTTTGAATTATAAGGACATTGTCTTTCACTAGTACCGCGAGTAAATCTCTTAAAACTTTATCTTGATTAAGTGGAGCTTCTTCGATATGTAGGTCATCAAAATTATGTACCATAATTTCTTCTATTTGTTGACAAGCTTCATTTGGAAACTCTCTTCTTATATATGTATGCGTATGTAGTCATGTGCATTTTCTCCTAAGCACGTTTCGTCTTTCATTTAACTTCTTCTTAGTAACTGGTTATCATCGAATCTATGTAAGTATATTTTGTAGTAGATTTATGTGAAAAGCCGGTTATTCCATTTATATCCACTAAATAAATGGTGTAATACATATTAAAAATTTAGTAGACTACCCTAAAAAAGAATATTTGGCACTTAAATATTTTTGTGAAATATTCTAATAAAACTAATCAAAATTACTAAAACCTTGTTAGTAATCTGAATTGTTTAAATCAGATTAGCGACTTCTACTAAATTCATTTCATCGCTATTTACTTCCAGAATAATAACTGTGTTTGCTCCTTAAATTTTCAAACTACTCAAATTAGATACTTTAACGTATTTAGCCCTTTCAATAACCTATCAGATATTTCTCTATAGGTTTCTGTTTTCACTGTGCTTTCTTGTGCAATAGTATCCGCCAACACATCCAAATGAGAATTAAGATACGAAAAACTGGTATCCTGCATCTTTGTTTCCAAAAGTTTAGTTAACGCGTTAATTTTTGATCCTTCTAAATCCCGAAAGTTCCATTCTCTAAACTGTTCATAGTCAGAAATGTAGTGGAGCTTTTTGTTAGTATTTTCAATTAGCTTAGCCGTTTTTACAGTTCTTAAACTATCGCTTGAGTATATATTTTGCATGCTAGTTTCTTCTAAAGCTTTAGCAACAACTACATATTTTTCTCCATATTTTGTTAATGGACTATCAATAACTCCTTGTATTCTGTTTAATTTGTTCAATACCGTTTCACCATGTCGCATGATGTACATTTTTCTAATTTCTTTATGCTCCTTAACTTTTTTAGATGAATTTTGAAAATTAAATTCAGATACATACTAAATTGTCTAAACAGGAAATGAAAATAGCCTTAATATTTTTTATAAACTGCCTCAAGCAATTTAGGTGCATCTCTCCTACTTTATTTAAACATATCTAGTGGATGAAATTTATTACTTTCCAGCGGGCAAGTGAACATATATTGATAAAGCAAAAATATTTTTCGTTATTTACTTAAATTCAGTAATGAAATTGAAATAAAAAAACACTTTCTATATTTTAGAAAGTGTTCAAATCAATCTAGAATCGTCCATAATCAAAATTTGTCGATTTCAATCATACCGATTAGAAACATGTACAAAATTTTATTAGTTATCACTGGTTTAAACATATGAGCTAACATTTTTTAAAGAACCATATTGCAAATGCTTAAAAAATAGAGTGGAAAATCCACTCTATAGAAAGTATAATTTTTTGGGGCCACTACAATACATTAAATTCCTTCTTTTTTGCCTTATTAATGATTCGTAGCACAAGCATCACAAAAGGCTCCTATTGATCCAGATGGGAAAAATAATCCACAATCTGGACAAGGTGACATTTTCTCTGAACAAGGCGAACAGAGTGGTTCATATCCAAAGGTTCTGTATTCACCTTGTCTAACTTTACATTTTACACATAGTTCGTCATACTCATCGTCAGCATCAAATGGTGACGATGTAGTAATAACTTGGTAAATTCCACCATATTCGTAGTCAATTTCGACATTGTCTAAATCAAGCATATTCTCTTCATTAAATACTAGATACGGACTTCCATCAGTATCTGTATCTATATCCTCATTTTCATTAATGGGTATGGTAATGTCCATCATGTAATTTATATATACATCATACCCGTAATCTATTTCGTTATCCCCATAAATCGTACATTTTGTCTCAACATCACAAATAGAGGTTAACTCAATACTCATTTTTAAGCAGTCTTCCTCATTTGAGACATTTACTTCTGTTATATCCGTATCAGTCAACTCATTAACATCTAATTCGGTGAAAGGTTCTTCCACGTAATTTGTAAAATCTCCATTACTAAATTCAAATGCCAAATCAAGTTTTTCATTTAATTCGTCTTCAATGTCACTAACCGTGATAAACTGTTTCACTTTATCTAATGCATTTAATGAATAATCTGTCACAATCAATTCAATAGTTTTATCATAACTTTGATTAATAAAATCTTCTGTACCCAGCATTAAATTGAAAAAGGTTCCTGTAAATAACATTTCAAAGTTAGCTTTGGGTAATCCAGTTACCTTTTCAAACTCTTCATTTAGCATTGTGTGTTTGTCTATTATCTTTTTATCCTCGTCTAATTCCCACCAATCACATTTTACATCACTCGTTATAAATAAAAGAGATTGTCTATCTGAATTAATCTTATCAAGAATCTCTTTCCAAATGATTAAATCTCCAAATTTTCTAATATCTGTTTCACCTTGCTTATCTTTTTTATTTTTCTTACCTTTTTCATCTTTTTTTTCTTTAGGTTTAGCATCCTTAAATCCAGGTGGTATATTTAACTCGTATCTTATATTTCCTTCAGTATAAATAGCTAACTTATCAAAAATATCGTAACCCTCCCCGACCTTTCCAGAACTTTTAAGTTCCTCTATAAATTCTGAAACAATCCCTGGTTGTCTATCCTCTACAATTGAACAAACTTGATTTTTATAAACAGAAACTATCTTTTCTAGTTCATCTATTTTAGATTCTAATTGACTACTTAAAGTTGGTACAGAAGGATAACTAAATTTCTCAGGATTTTTCAGTAAAGCTGAAATGTTTTGCTTGAATTTTCTTATAGATTCATTAATATTTTTTGGAAGTCTATCAATTTCTGTTTTCCGCGATGCCTCAACACTATGTTGGTTACGTTCTACTTCTACACTAACATGATTAGGTACCCATACCTTATCCAAGTTTATTTGGTAAGACTTTAATAAATTATGGGAATAAGCTCGATCGTGTTTGTATATGTCTAAGATAGCAGAACTATCCAAAACAATTAGAACCTCTTCTTGATTTAAAAAATTTATCAACTCTTCAGAATTTTTCAACATATTTTTTTCCTCCAACCTTATTTACTTTATTATCCATTTATATTATGAAAAAGACAACTCTTCTCTAGTATTTTTATCTTAGCCTCAATACTAATATTCCCTCTTAGAATGGGAATTTAGTCCCAAGTTTTATTCTTTAAACACATTCAAAACTTGCTCACTCAATTGCCAATGTTTTTTAGAAAGTTTATATAAAATCTCTTCAATATCCCATTCAGAGTCAATAAATGTTAATTTATTAACTGTTCAAACATACAGGCTTTTTTTATAATGACATGTTCTTCTTGTGGAGCAATTCCCGCAACTACGTGTGCATAATCAAAAGAGAAAACGCCTTTCATACGCCATTCTCTTTGCCATTAAAAATCATTTTCTACACTGACATGATTAACTAAACAACCAACAGTAGGAAAAGTAATATTTTCATCGGGTTTCTCTTTCCATTTATTAAATTGGTTACAAAATGATTTAATCAGATTTCTATTTTGAGCTCTAACGTAAATAACTGGATTAATCCCAAAACCATTTTCTATGCACTGTGTCTCTTTTAAAAAAATCAATCCATATGGTTCAAATCTCCTATTGTTGTGTACTAATGTCTTAACAACTACTTTTAAATATTCTAAAGGTGTTTCTGTAAAGCAAGTTATACTGAATTCCTTCTGCTGATTTTTCGATAATTTGGCTAATCCTTTATTAAAAATACAACAATAATTAGAAGCATTTATCTTGTGACCGTTTAGAATAGAGTTTAAATTATCCAACGCAGCTGACTCTATTGTACTTCTAGTTAAATGTGTTAAAAATCTAGATATATCCGTACGATCAGCTAAAGTGACTGCACTTTCCGCCATGTTTTCAACTCCTTTAAAAAATAAGATTCCCAAAAATATCCTTTTATTTTTCTACATAGATTTAATAATTAGACTTCCTCTTGCCAACAAACACTACACTGATAAGCAAGAATTATTAGCCAAACAAATTTAATCAAAAATTATTTGTAATATCTTTCTTCAAATGTAATCCAGAAATTACTAAATTTATGATTAGAAAACAAAGTCTTCAATCCTCCCGTTTGTTTTAACCGTAAAACCTCTTCTCTCTCCATTCCCAAATATTGCCCTATTTCTTCCTCTGTCCATCCCTGTAACAACAATGCTCATAGATTCAACATCATGTGTTACTCTTGCTCGATTGTGACGAATGGTTGATGCAATACGGTTACTTAAATCTTTTTCAATAATAGTTACCGGAATATCCGTCAAATTTAATCATTCTTTTGCAACGAGATATCGATAAAAACCGTCAACAATGATATAAACATCTTTTTCTTTACTGTATTAACAAACAATTGGTTGAGTGAACTTATCTTCTCTAATTGTGTGTTCTAACAATTCAAGCTCAGGTTTCGCAACACGGTTAGGGGTATAAAAAAATTTCTGAATTTTTTCGATTGAAATTAACTTTATATTTATAACAGGAAAATATATTTCACTCATGTTCTACCTCCTTCGTAAAAAATAGTAATTTTTAGTTTGTTTATATTGGATAAATTCGAACTCTTCCAATAATATCTTTTGTCGATCGTCTTCAACTGCCGTCTCAATTGGATGAGAGGAATTGCTGTTGATGGCTTTTATCAATTTTTTTAAAATTGGTTTTTCATATTTAAATTCATCCCTAACATTTTCAAAATACATTTCACCGAGGATTGTTTTCTTCTTCTGACAATCAAAAGACATGAACCCATTAACCATTTGATCTTTGAAAAGTAGATACCAAGTTGTCATCGATGTATTAACTAAATAAGGAAACTTATTCTGATAGATATCTTCAGCAAAATATTTTCCCATCAATCTATAAAAAATATCTTTTTGTAAGGCAGACTAAATATCATTAACTCCATATCTTCCTCCTAAATTTTTTCTTAAATTCTCTAACTGCTCGATTGGGTGAATCGTAAAAATTCAAACTGCCTTTGTAGTCGTCATAAATGGCATACAAATCTTTTGCATCCGCTTGAGTGAAACTATATTGTCGCGTTGATAAAGAAAAGTCATTTTTTTCTATTGCTCTAGCAATCCCTTTCCAGTTATGCCAAAACTTTTCATCATATTTCCGATCAGCAGCCTTTGCTTCATCAACAATATCAGCTATACTCATTCCAAAGTTTGTTTCGTAGTAATCCATTAATATTTTGATTTTTCTGTAGTAATGATCTCTAAGTGTTGGTGACACTAAACCAATTGATTCTAAAAGAAATACAACATACTCTTTCCATGTCATATGAGCTGGTTTTGATGTTTTAAAGTGCCTAAGTACAGAGGTTTGCGCGTATAACATTCCAAAATTTACACCACTCACTCTTTTAACAATTTTCTCCCACGTTGCAGGCTCGATTGCTGCATACATTGTTAGGCTCCTTCTTTGATGTAGGCCAAATGGTTGGCATATCCTCATCAAAGAAAGTGGGATACCTAATTTGCAACACTTCTCATAAAACTGATTCATTGGCCAATCATAATAAGCGTACACAGCAATTATATCTTCTACTGACCAATCATAAATAGGATACGCTTTAATCTAGTTTTCTAATGAAAGATTCAGCCAACTTCTATTGGCCCATTTATGCTTACCTTTGGTGATTGCAAAATATCTATTTAGACTTTCTTTCGTTCTAATTCCAATACAATACCACAAACAACTTTAATGTAACCTCTCGAATGAAAGACTATATCGATAATATTTTAATAGCTCGTGAAACTTTTAAATACACAGATAGTGGATCTGTAGGTCTTATGACGGATGATTACAATGTACTAGTATTGCAATCTAGCGGATCAATTTACACAATGAATGATAGATACACACCTTTAGAATTTTCACATTACTATTTAAAAGCGATGTTTCAAGAGATTATGGGATTTAATCAGTTTGATATTATTCGTGCACAAGGAACAGCTCTTTTAGACTCTGATACTATTTTAAAAACTGCAGCATCAGATATTAAAAATTTATTTAATGATTTTTATAACTCTAAATAAAACCCAATAAAAAAGTACCTACACAGTTGAGTAGGTACTTTTTCTTATATATTAACCTACTGACCCTTCCATTTCATACTGGATCAGGCGGTTTAATTCGACGGCGTATTCCATCGGTAATTCTTTTGTGAAGGGTTCAACGAATCCCATGACGATCATCTCTGTGGCTTCTGCTTCTGATAGACCACGGCTCATTAGATAGTATAGCTGTTCTTCTGAGATTTTTGAGACTTTGGCTTCGTGTTCAAGTGCTACTTGGCTATTGTGAATCTCATTAAATGGAATCGTATCACTCTTAGACTGGTCATCCATGATGATCGTATCGCATTCGATATGTGAAATTGAACCGGCACTCTTCTTACCGAAGGTAACTTGACCACGATAGTTCACTTCGCCACCATCTTTAGCGATTGATTTAGAGACAATCGATGATGAGGTGTTTGGTGCGTTATGAATCATTTTAGCCCCAGTATCTTGGATTTGACCGGCTCCTGCAAAGGCGATTGACAACATTGTCCCACGAGCGCCCGGTCCATCTAGGTAGACACTTGGGTATTTCATCGTTGTTTTGGCACCTAAGTTCCCATCAATCCATTCAACTGTTGCCCCTTCATAAGCTTTGGCACGTTTGGTTACAAGATTGTAGACGTTATCTGACCAGTTTTGGATCGTTGTATAACGGCAGTACGCATCTTTACGCGTAAAGATTTCAACAATAGCTGCGTGTAAACTGTTAGTTGAATAAGTTGGAGCAGTACAGCCCTCAACGTAATGAACGCTGGCACCTTCATCAACAATAATCAATGTCCGTTCAAATTGTCCCATGTTTTCACCATTGATACGGAAGTAGGTTTGTAATGGCACATCGCATTTGACCCCTTTTGGTACGTAAATGAACGTTCCACCTGACCAAACAGCTGAGTTTAGCGCCGCTAATTTGTTGTCAGTCGGTGGCACTAATTTTGCAAAGTATTCTTTAAATAAATCTGGGTATTCTTTTAAAGCCGAGTCAGTATCTGTAAAGACAATCCCTAATTTAGCAAATTCGTCTTTCATATTGTGGTACACCACTTCTGATTCGTACTGAGCTGAGGCACCTGCTAAGTATTTACGTTCGGCTTCTGGAATCCCAATTCTTTCAAAGGTTTCTTTGATTTTATCTGGTACATCGTTCCAATCACGAGCTGGCTCGTCACTGGCTTTTTTATAGTAAGTTAGGGCTTCAAAATCAATGTCTGATAAATCTGGTCCCCACTCTTGCATATGCATTTTATTAAAGGCTGCTAAAGATTTTAAGCGGAAGTCTAACATCCACTCAGGTTCTTGTTTCATTTCTGAAATTTCACGAACGATTTCTTCTGATAACCCTTTACCCGTTTCAAAGACTGACTCCACGTCATCATGGAAGCCATATTTGTATTCCTCTAGTTCGGGTACTTCAATTGCTTCTACTTCTTCACTCATAGTCGGGGCTCCTTTACTGTTTACTCTTTTTCACTGTCACAGTGACTGGCTTGTTCGACAGTTGTCGCTTGTTTGTCGATGAGACCTTTTTCTAAGGCTTTCCAACCTAACGTTGCACACTTGATACGTGCGGGGAATTTTGCGACACCACCTAGCATGGCAGCGTCTCCCAAAGCATCTAGTTCTGCCACGTCTTTTCCTTGAACTAACTCGGAAAATTGGTGGCTTAATTCTAGGGCTTTACTGATTGGTTGACCAATCACGACATCGGTCATCATACTCGCACTGGCGGTACTGATTGAACAGCCACTGCCTGAAAAACGGATATCTTGAATCACATCATCCTCATCTAAGACCAATTGTAATTGAATCACGTCACCACAAGTGGGATTATTCATTTCAATTTGGGTACTGGCCTCATCTAAGACACCATGATGATGAGGGTGGCTGGAATGATCTAAAATAACTTGGCGGTATAAATTATCTAATCTAGATAGGGCCATTGTTGAAAAACTCCTTTGTTGCGTTTAAAGCTGCCACTAATTGGTCAGCTTCTTCAAACGTATTGTAAAAATAGAAACTTGCACGTGCCGTTGATTGCACGTCTAAATAGCGTAATAGGGGTTGGGCACAGTGATGGCCAGCACGAACGGCGATCCCTTGCATGTCTAGCGCTGTTGCTAAATCATGGGGGTGAACGTCGTCTAAGTTGAAGGAAATCACAGCACCACGCTGTGTACTGTCAGTCGGACCATAAATCGTCAGACCTTCAATGGCTTGGAGCTTTGGTAAGACGTAAGCAGTGAGACGTTCTTCATAGGCATGAATCTCTTCTAAGCCAATGGCTGTCAAATAGTCTACCGCTGCACCTAAGGCAATCGCCCCCGCAATATTAGGCGTTCCAGCCTCAAACTTCCAAGGCAGTTCCGTCCAGGTACTAGTTTGGTCGTAGACAAAATCGATCATTTCGCCCCCAAACTCTATCGGCTCCATGGCTTCGAGTAAAGCCAATTTGCCATATAAGACACCAATCCCCGTTGGTCCACACATCTTGTGGCCACTAAAGGCATAGAAATCAACGTCTAACTCTTGAACATCGACTGGCATATGCGGCACGGCTTGAGCGCCATCTGCCACAATAATCGCTCCTTGTTCATGAGCTAAGTCCGCCAACTCTTTTAGTGGGTTAGTCACACCTAGAACATTTGAGACATGGGTGATTGAGACGATTTTAGTTTTAGGCCCAATCTTCGCTTTAGCATCAGCTAAATCAAGTTGTCCCTCTGGCGTCAGTTCTAAATAAACTAACTTAGCACCTGTTGCTTTAGCTACTTCTTGCCAAGGCACGATATTTGAATGATGTTCCATATAAGAAATCACAATCTCGTCCTCAGGTTTCAAATTGGCCAACCCATAACTACGGGCCACCCAGTTTAAACTGGTCGTTGTCCCACGAGTGAACAACACTTGCTTACTACTTGGCGCATTAATAAAGGCTCTGACTTTTTCACGAGCTGCTTCATAGTCAGCCGTCGCACGCTCTGCTAGGGTATGCACACCACGATGAACATTGGCATTGTCGCTCTCATAATAGTTACGAAGAGCCTCTAAGACTTGCTTAGGTTTTTGAGTCGTTGCCCCATTGTCCAAATAAATCAACGGCTCATCATTTACTTCTTGAAAAAGAATCGGAAAATCTTGTTTTAATGCGTTGGCATCAAGCATTAAGATAACTTCCTTTCGATAACCTCGGCTAATTCTTGTCTGACTTCTTTGACTGGGATCGCTGTTAAAACTGATCCTAGGAAACCACGGATAACTAAGCGTTCTGCTTCGACTTTTGGTAAGCCACGGCTCATTAAGTAATACATATCTTCTGGATCAACGCGACCAACAGAGGCCGCATGACCTGCCGTCACTTCATTTTCATCAATTAAAAGAATTGGGTTTGCATCGCCACGCGCCTCATCAGATAACATTAAGACACGGCTTTCTTGTTGAGCATCAGCGCCTTTAGCCCCTTTTAAGATATGACCAATTCCGTTGAACGTTAGCGTTCCTTTTTCACGGATAACCCCATGTTGTAAGATATGCCCAACTGAATGAGGGGCCATATTTGTCACACGCGTGTCAATTCCTTGGGTTTGACGTCCCGCACTAATGGCGACAGCTTTCACTTCAGAGTGAGCCCCTTCGCCAACTAAATCAGAGTCAAAATCAGCAATCACGTTGGCGTCATTCATCACACCAATTGCCCAATCAACTGAGGCATCACGCATAATATGAGCACGACGGTTCATATAGGCTGTAACGTTTTCACCTAATTGATCAATGGCTGAGAATTTCACACGTGCCCCTTGTTTAGCAATCACCTCGATAATGATATTGGCTGTTGCTTTAACATCGCCTTCACCCACTGTTTGGAAACGTTCTAAGTAGTTGAATTGACTGTTTTCATCAGCTAAAATCAAGACGTGTTTCACGAAGTTGGCTGTTGAAGCAGCATTGTGTAAGAACAAGGCTTCGATTGGCTCTTCAACCACGACATTTTTTGGCACGTATAAGAACATCCCACCACTCATAAAGGCAGCGTGAAAAGCTGTTAATTTATCTTCATCGGCTTTAACTGCTAATTGCATGTAAGCCTCTTTGACTAACTCACTGTGTTCTTGCATGGCAGTAAAGATGCCTGTAAAAATAACACCCTGCTCCATTAAACTAACTGGCATTTGTTCTGCAATCGTGATATTGCCATGTTGAACGAGTAAAGGGTTGTCTTTAGTAACATCAAAACTATAAACGCCTTCAAAATCAATTGTTTCTTCAAAATCAGCCACGTTTGTTAAATTCCAACGGTCAATTTTGACACGTTCGATTGCGGGTAAAGCTAAGTCAGCTATTTTGGCTAAAGCTGCTTGTCTTAGGTCAAGCATCCAGGCTGGTTCGCCTTGACTAGCAGAATAAGCTTGAATGTCCCCAAGATAAGTTGTTAAGTCTGTCGTTTTCATTTTATCTTGTCTCCTCTTCTTTTCTTAATCTTCTGATAGTTCAATTCCTAATTCTTGACTAATTCCAACGTAACCTTCCGCCTCTAAGCGTTTAGCTAAGTCAGCGCCACCAGTTTTAACGACACGACCATCCATCATCACGTGAACCACGTCTGGTGTGATGTAGTTAAGTAAACGTTGGTAGTGAGTGATGATTAGGGCACCAAAGTTCTCACCGCGCATTTCATTGACCCCTTTTGAAACCACTTTAAGGGCATCAATATCAAGACCTGAATCAATCTCATCAAGAATCGCAAAAGTTGGTTCTAACATTAATAATTGTAAGATTTCATTACGTTTTTTCTCACCACCAGAGAAGCCTTCGTTTAAGTAACGTTCAGCCATTTCTTCTGGCATATCTAATAGCGCCATTTTTTCATCTAGTTTTTTGATGAATGACATGACTGACATTTTATCGTCTTCATCACGTTTAGCATTGATTGAGGCACGCATAAATTCAGCATTAGTAATGCCCGCGATTTCACTTGGGTATTGCATCGCTAAAAATAGGCCAGCACGGGCACGTTCATCGACTTCTAAGTCTAAGATGTTTTCGCCATCTAACAAAATTTCACCTTCGGTTACCTCATAATTAGGGTTCCCCATGATCGCTGCTGACAAGGTTGATTTCCCAGTACCGTTTGGCCCCATGATGGCGTGAATTTCGTTTGTGTTCATTGTTAAATTAACACCTTTTAAAATTTCTTTATCTTCAATTGACACGTGTAAATTTTTGATTTCTAAAATAGACATTAATAATGACCTCCATATCAAATTTAATAGGTTACATAATCTCTTCTAGTTTAGCGTAATTGAGAATGAATTTCAATCTATCTGACCTAGAATGAATGATTTAGATGTTTTTTTTATTTTAAGTCCGATTCCAATTAGAATCGTTATAATTAATCAGCTCCCCTTAGCGACTAAGGAGAGCTGGCATATTAACTTAATTTTAATAGCATATCATTGTGGGGAATGTCATCTTCAAGATATGTCTCTGAGATTAATTCAAAACCAAAACGTTGATAAAATTCAAGCAGATAGGTTTGTCCTGAGATTTCAATATCACGACCCGGGTAGCGTTTTTTGATCTCATCAATCGTTGCTTTGACAATTTCTTTCCCGAGACCTTTACCACGTCCTGCTTCTGTCACCAAAACACGTCCAAAACTAATGCGTTCGCCTTTTTCTAAGATCCGTGTATAAACCACTAACTGGTTCTCTTCATAAGCACAGACATGTAACGTGTCATAATCTACCTCATCAACTTCTTGATAGGGACAGTTTTGTTCAACAATAAAAACCGCCACTCTCTCTTTAAAAATTGTCACTAGCTCTTGAGGTGTTAACTCGTTAGTATGTTTAATCGTAATCATCTTGTTTCCCTCCTATAGTATAGCTATAATAATGTTGGTCATTTGATTATACTACAAAGGGCTTTTAAGGTATAATCAAAAGTAACATTTTAGCCCTATTATTTTAATTAGAGAAAGTGAGTTTATGCTTATATGAAAATCTTGAAACTGCTAACGCATCGTGTGACTTTAGTAGTCTTACTTTTAGCACTACAACTTGTGCTATTATTTGGGTCTGTTTGGTATTTTAAAGATGACTTTGTTTATTTCTACATCGTCTATATTATTGTGTCCATCATGGCTGCCCTACATATCATCAATGGTCGGAGCAATCCTGCCTACAAAATCGCCTGGTTGATTCCGGTCATGGTCTTGCCCATCTTTGGTACGATTATTTATTTGATTTTTGGCCGCTTACGTATTCGTAAGAAATATCAAGAAAAAGCAAAATTAGTCTTACAAAAAGAACGAAATGCCATTGCTCAAACCATGCCTAACTTATTACCTGAGGATCAAAATCCTGACGCTATTTTTCAATCCACTTATATTAAAAATAACGGCGGCATGCCCATGTTTCAAAATACTGAAAGCAAGTATCTTCCTTTAGGAGAAGATGTCTTTGCCTCAATGTTAGAAGAACTTGAGAAAGCCGAAAAATATATCTTTATGGAATACTTCATTATTGAAGAAGGTAAAATGTGGGATACCTTACTTGAAGTTTTAGCTCGTAAAGCTAAAGAAGGCATTGATGTTAGGTTGATGTACGATGATTTTGGGTGTCTGTTTACTTTACCAGATGGGTATTACAAAAAAATTGAAAAGATGGGGATCAAATGTAGCGTCTTTAATCCTTTTGTTCCTGTCTTGTCCTCAATCTTTAACAACCGTGATCACCGCAAGATCACCTCAATCGATGGGAAAGTTGCTTTTACTGGTGGGATTAATCTTGCCGATGAGTACATCAATGAAGTTGAACGTTTTGGTCATTGGAAAGACACTGGGATCGTCATGCGTGGTGATGCTGCCTGGGGCTTTACCTTGATGTTTTTAACACTTTGGGATTTCCAACGAACAGAAGAACGAGACTATGCTGATTATTATCCAAGCTTTAAAGCAGACGAAAAAATAGAGTCAGTCGGTTACTACCAACCTTACACTGATATGCCTTTTGACAATGAAGCTTTAGGTGAAAATATTTACTTAAATCTAATCAACAGAGCGAAAGACTATGTTTACATTACGACGCCCTACTTGATTATTGACAACTTGTTGATGGAAGCTTTGTGTACTGCTGCTAAAGGTGGGATTGACGTACGCTTGCAGACCCCAAAAATCGGGGACAAGTGGTATGCCCATGCGTTAACTCGTTCAAATTATGAGCAACTCCTAGAAGCAGGCGTTCGGATTTTTGAATACACACCTGGCTTTATTCATTCCAAAACCTTTGTCGTCGATGACCAATATGCAACTGTTGGCACGGTCAATATGGACTATCGCAGTCTCTTCTTACACGTTGAATGTGGAGTCTGGATGTACCAAACGACTGCCGTAGCAGAAGTTTATCAAGACTTTGTGGAAGTTGAAAAAATTTGTGATGAAATCACGCTTGAAAAAGCGCGAGATATTAATTGGCTGACTCACTTAGGTCGCGCCGTCTTAAATGTCTTTGCTCCGTTAATGTAGTAACTTGTCGTTGTATTCAATTAAAAAGCCTATCTACTCACCAGCAAGTTGCTCGGATAAGTAGGGAGGCTTTTTTAATTGTTAGTTTAAACAAACACGATGTATAAAAAATTAATTTGCCACAAAGTATGAGACTATCAGCAGTCCTATAAAACCAAGTCCACCATCCTCTAACATATTATAAAAATTAAGCGTTAAACTAACCCTTCATAGTGGTTACCAAAAGTTTAGTAGTTGAGGTTATTTGTTATCGTCAAAAGTTTCTCTCATTTTTGATGGCTCGTTGAGTCGTTTGAAAATAATCCTTTTATCAAACAAAGTCCTTGATAAATGCAAGCGCTTCCTATATTCTTTTAATTAAGTATTAAAAAGAATATAGGAAGGTGACACCATGCAAAAAAGCGTCTTTGATACGCTAGCTAATCGTTATGATACACCAGAACGTCAAACTTTAGCTGGAATCATCAGCTCACACTTAAAACCCCATTTAGTTGGAACACCTGTTGGAAAATTGCTCGATTATGGAGCTGGGACAGGTCTTGTCAGCTTGCCTTTAGCCAATTTAACCAACTTTTTGCTCTTAGTTGATGCCTCTCAAGAAATGTTAACCCTAGCTGATCATAAAATTAAACAACTTGGATTAGGACAAACCCAAACCCTAGTGGCTGATTTTACCAAAACGTCACCAAATGTCCATGCTGACGTCATCTTAGTTTCACTTGTACTGTTACATATTCCAGAAACCGAAAATATACTACAAGCTTTTTACGACTGTTTAAACCCAGGCGGTCGCTTGATGATTGTTGATTTTGATAACAATCCCAACGTTAGCCATCCCTTGATTCATAGTGGTTTTAATCAAGAAGTCTTGCAACAACAATTAAAAAACGTTGGCTTTCAACAGATTAACAGTGCCACTTTCCATCAAGGAACTGCCCTTTTTATGAAGCAAGATGCTTCTTTATTTTTAGCGACTGCTTACAAATAAAAAAAGAACGCTAACCATGGCTTGGTTAACGTTCTTTTTTATTTAAACATATTGACGTTCTTCATCATTGTAAAAAGCTTTGTCGATTGTTCCGCCACCTAGACATTCGTCACCATCGTACAAGACAACAGCTTGACCAGGCGTTATCGCACGAACTGGTTCATCAAAAATAACTGTTGCTTTGGTGCGATCCTCCTCATCAAATCGAACGGTTACCCCAGTATCCGTTTGACGATAACGGAATTTAGCCGTACATTTGAATTCTAAAGGCCGTGTGTCATCCTCATACGTAAAGTGCATCTCACTTGCATCTAAATGTGTCGCATACAGTAAGGGGTGATGGAAGCCTTGACCCACATACAAGGTATTTGTTTTTAAGTCTTTGCCAATTGCAAACCACGGCTCTTGGGTTTTGCCACCACCGCCGATTCCTAGCCCTTGGCGTTGACCAATTGTATAATACATCAACCCAGCATGTTGCCCTTTGACTTCACCATCTTCTGTGACCATATTGCCAGGTTTGGCAGGTAAGTATTTGCCTAAGAACTCTTTGAAATTTTTCTCACCAATAAAACAAACCCCTGTTGAGTCTTTTTTCTTTGCAGTAGCTAGTCCTGCTTTTTCTGCTAACTCACGCACGACTGGTTTTTCTAAATGCCCTAGAGGGAACATTGTTTTAGCTAATTGTTCTTGAGACAATTGACTTAAAAAATACGTTTGGTCTTTATTATTATCAACCCCACGTAACATATGGGCACGCCCAGTTTCATCACGACTCACTTGGGCATAGTGTCCTGTTGCGACATAATCTGCCCCTAATTCCATAGCGTAGTCTAAAAAGGCTTTAAATTTAATTTCTTTGTTACACATCACGTCAGGATTGGGCGTGCGTCCACGTTTATATTCATCTAAGAAATACTGGAATACACGATCCCAATACTCTTTTTCAAAGTTTACTGAATAATAAGGAATACCAATTTGATTAGCTACTTTGGCGACATCTTTATAATCTTCAGTGGCAGTACAGACACCTTTGTCATCTGTGTCGTCCCAATTTTTCATAAAGATTCCCACTACATCATAGCCTTGCTCTTTTAATAATAGGGCTGTCACAGACGAATCTACGCCGCCACTCATGCCAACTACTACTCTAATTTTACTGTTATCTGTCATTTAATACACCATCATTTTCTTGAGATTCTGAAATTATCTACGATTTGAAGGTCGGATTTCAGTATGGTCTATTATAAGCTCTTTTTAATTTTTTTTCATCTCTTTTGACCATTTTTGTTATATTATACTAAATCTTATTACTTTTAAAGCTCTCAAATTAGAAACTTAAAGAAAACTGGCGTGCCTCACAGGCAGTTCCCTTAATAGCAACTTGGATCGCTACGCCTTGATACCATGCACTCACCTCGACCTTACCAAACCGATCTAGCGCATGCCCTTGACCAATCGTAAACCTTTCCTTAAAACTACGGGTGGAGCAATAATGTAAATCATAGGCACCTATCACTCCTGAGGCTGTTCCGGTCACCGCATCTTCTAAAACGCCTGCTTTTACTCCAGAAAAATGGCGAGCTTCATAACGTAAGTCTGATTTGTGACTAGGCGCAAAGGGATGAATCGAGGCTTCGGGATAAGCGGGTAAGAGTTTAGGAAATTGCTGATTGTCTGCTACCATCTGAGCCAATATTTTTGGTTCTTTGACTGGGACTAACAAGGTCCAGACACCTGTATAACCATAAACAATCGGTTTACCTGGCAAAAGATCTGCCACCTCTATACCTAGCTGCTGGCACAAACGCTCGCTCTCGCCGTCATAAGGAATAAACTTTGCTTCTTGCTGACGCATTGAGACCGTACCACTAGCACTTTCATACGTCACCTCTAAGATGCCAGCCTTTGTTTCGATTGTCAAGAGTTGATCAACTGGGCGCGATTCTAAATAATACCAAATAGCCCCAATAGTGCCATGACCACAGAGTGGGGTCTCTTTTTCAGGCATAAAGTAGCGTAATGTCACATCTGCTACCTGGCTTTTTTGGACAAAGACCGTTTCACTAAAACCTGCTTTAAAGGCAATAGCCTGCATCTCTTGTGATGTCAGCTTGTCTGCCTCTAAAACGACACCTGCACTATTCCCTTTTCCTGGGGTTTTAGTGAAGACATCAATCTGAGCAACCCAACAATAATTTTTATTCATCCGCGCTCTGCCTCCTCTCATTTCAATTGTTAGGGATCAAAAAAACTGCTGAACTCCTTACCTTAGAAGCTCAGCAGTCTCATATTTTTTTACTTAAGCCTCAACTTTTTCAAAGCAACCACGGTCAATCATACCATCCATTAAGAAATAAAATTTCTCTTGGTTCATTTTATGATTGTCACTTTTAAAAATATTCATGGCTTTCATCCCATTTGCCGTTGTAACAGACATTTTTAATTGTGAAACATCTTGAGATACCGTAATTTTCAACTTGAAACCTTGTTTACTCTGGGGTGTTGCATCCAGCGGACGGATTAATTGGAAATTTCCTGAATTAGTTTCCATAAACCCATTGTCGCGTAAGGTATATTTTTTAGTGTTTTCACCTAATTTATAAGTAACTGGACACCCTTCAACTGTTGCTTGCTCTGCAAATGCCATTTTCCTCACCTCTACTTGATTAATATAGTCATTATACCGATAAATCGATACTTCGTCTATCCTGAGTCCTGATTGCGCTTTTTAAACGACTGGCTTAACAGTCTTTATTTTTTTAAACGGTTGATAATCGGGACTAAGTGATCTAACATATAATCGATTTCTCTCGAGGTATTTCCCAACCCAAAGCTAAACCGCACTGATTCCGCCACCCGTTGGGCGTCCTTACCAAACATGGTTTCTAAGACATGTGAAGGATGCACATTACCTGCCGTACAAGCTGAACCAATTGAAAGGGCGATCCCTTTTAAATCCAGATGCATTAATAATAAATTGTTAGGTACTCCGCTAAACCACAGGTTGAGCACGTGAGCTGAATGTTGCTCTTGATCTCCATTCACTTCAAACTCAATACCTTCCGCACATAAACGAGTCAAAATTTGGTCATGAAACTCGCGATAAGTTAGTTGACGATGTCGTTTTTCAGTTTCTGTCAAAAGTTCGCTGGCTTTAGCTAAACCAGTAATAGCCGGTACATTTTCAGTCCCTGCTCGGCGATGTTCCTCTTGCTCACCCCCACGCATAAAAGGCGGTAAGCTGATGCCTGAACGGCAATATAAAAAGCCAGTTCCTTTAGGGCCATTAATTTTATGCCCCGTAGCACTCAATAAATCCAGATGACAAGCTTCAACATCAATTGTTTCTAACCCGTAAGCTTGAACGGCATCCGTATGAAAATAAGTTTGATGCTCTTGCAACGCCAATCCAATTTCTTTGATTGGGAAGCGAACACCGGTTTCATTGTTGGTCCACATCAAAGAGACTAAAATCGTATCCGGTCTTAGGGCAGCTAAAACATCATCAACGCTTAATAGTCCTTGCTCGTCTACCGGTAAAAAAGTTACCTCAAAGCCTTCTTCAACTAAGGCTTCCATGGGTCTTAAAACGGCTGGATGTTCAACTTTTGAGGTAATGATGTGCTTACCTAAATGTTGGCGACTATGAGCCGTTTGTATGATTGCCGTATTGTCACTCTCAGTGCCCCCACTCGTAAACATAATGTCATCTTCCTCAGCATGAATGCTCTGAGCAATTTTTTGGCGAGAAGTTGTTACGAGATGCTGGGCTTGGCGGCCTAATTGGTGGATGCTTGACGGATTGCCAAAAACAGTCGTCATAACATCGGTCATCGTCTCTATTACTTGTGGATGCATCGGAGTCGTTGCTCCGTGATCAAGGTAAATCATTGTCATCTTCTCTTCGCTTCTTCCCTATTTAATGTGATTTTATATTGGTTAGTATACCGCAACTAGTCCCTAGTTTCAAAAGAAATGACAGCCCTAACTTTTTGAAAGCTAACGTGACTATTTTTGAACTAAGTCCTAGTAAAAAATTATGTTAGTTGCTTTTTTAATATGCCTTTGGTAAGTTATTTATATGTTATAATGATGGAGATATTGAAAGGGAGGATTGACTGATGCAAGAATCATTAATTACAAAAAAAGTGATTGCTTATTCACTCAAAAAAATTATGCAACACACACCCTTTCAAAAAGTTTCAATCAGTCAGATTATGGAAGTTGCCGAAATCAGACGACAAACTTTCTATAATCATTTCCAAGATAAATATGAACTCCTTGCTTGGACTTACCAGCAGGACATTAGTGAAAATATTAGTGACTTCCTAGATTACGAAGAATGGGACAAGGTCATTTTCCGTATTCTGGATTATTTCTATCGCAATCAAGAATTTTATCGCAATGCCTTACAAGTCTCAGAACAAAATTCCTTTGACCATTATTTTTTCCAACATACGCAAGAATTATTGGAAACGATCATTAACGATTTGGCGACTCGACAACAGATTGAAAAGTCACACGATAGCTTACATTTTGGTGCTGAATTTTTTAGCCATGCCTTTGTCGGTATTACCAAGGAATGGTTACTAGGTGGCTGCAAATCCGAACCCCTTGTCTTAGCTGCTAAAACGTCCAATTTATTAGAACAATCCATTGATGGTCTTTTGAGTAGCCCTTAACTATATTCTTTTACTTATGATAAAAGCTTACGACTATAACTCATCGTAAGCTTTTTTATTTACCAAGCGTAAGTTAGCACCGGCTCTTTCAAGTAAGCCAACCAGCTTGGTTCTTTTAATTCTAAGAAAGTTAAAGAAACACCTGACATATTAGTTGAGGTCATAAAATTACCGACTTTTTTAAAACTAACCTCAATCTCTTCCAAAGCTAATAAGCGACGAACGTCATTAGCAAAAACATACAACTCCAATAGAGGGGTACTCCCTAACCCATTGACCATAATCGCCATCTTCATACCTGGATAACAACGATAATGGATTTTTAATTTATTAACCAATTCATTGGCCAATTTTTCTGAAGATTCAAGAGGCTCTGTCCGATAACCTGCTTCGCCATGAATCCCGATTCCAAAAGAAATATCTGAAACATCTAAAGAAAACTGAGGCACAGACGACCCCGGAACAGTCCCTGGTGCTAAAGCTACACCTAACGTATTCATGCTGGCAACAACCTCGGTTGCTAAGCTTGTTAAGCTAGCTAAATCAAGTCCATTAGCCGCTGCTGCTCCCACGATTTTATGGACAAAAACGGTGCCTGCTACACCACGACGACGTTTCTTAAAATTACTCTTTTCAATCGAGCAGTCATCATTGACAATCACATGAGCTACTTGATGACCATTTGCCTTAGCTAAAGCGCTTGCTGCTAAAAAATTAGCCACGTCGGCCTCAAAATTTTTGACAATCATAAAGACCCCGTTCCCTTGATCGGCCTGTTTAATTGCTTCAAAAATTTCAGTTGCTTCTGGAGGCGTAAAAATAGGGCCATTAATACTAGCTGCTAACATATTTTTTCCTACATAACCTGAATGAGCAGGTTCATGACCTGTCCCACCCCCACTAATGACTGCCACTTTGTTTGGCTCTATATGCTGACTAAGCATGATACCCGTCTGAGGAATCCGTTTTAAACAGTCATCATGAGCAAACGCAATCCCATTTAATAATTGTGTCACACTATCTTGAGGTTTATTCATTATCTTCTTCATTCTCTACACTCCAACTTCTTCTTAAAATAGGTCAGTTGTGTCCATCATCACGAGACACCCTCACAACCCATTACACATTATCTTCCCTCTATCTTAACATAAATAGGTGTGACTTCGTGGTAAATATTCATGGCTCTCACTAAAAAAACAGACGGTCACTTTGTAATGAAGGGAAAGTGGTCGTCTGTTTTTTTATATCTATCTTAACTTAAGTCTCAAGGGGGTTGATTCTTAAGCTAATTGTGCTTTTTTGTAGTCGCTACCGATCTTGTCAGCTGCCATAATAGCCGCTGCAACAGCCTCAACTTCGATTGGGAATGGCATTGAGTGGATTGATTCTTCAGGGATACATGCTTTTTCAGCAACTTCTAGCGCTTCAGCAAAGGTAATTGAGTCTACCCCAATGTCAGCTAGACAAACTGGTAAGCCAACTGATAAACAGAAATCTAATACTTCATACAATTCGTCAGTTTCAGCATTTTCTAAGACTAATTGACAAATTGTACTGAAGGCTACTTTTTCACCGTGGAAGAAGTGATGTGTGCCTTCTAAAGCAGTTAGACCATCATGGATGGCATGAATCGCAGCAAGACCACTACTTTCAAATCCTAAACCTGATAATAAAATATTAGTTTCTACGATATTTTCTAAGGCTGGTGTTACTAAATTATTGTCACAAGCAATTTTAGCATTATAACCATTTTCTAGTAATGTTTCATAACAAACTTTTGCCATTGTGTAAGCAGCAATTGTATTTTTAGCTGGTTTTGCTTCTCCTGTTAAGACACCACATGGTAAGCCAGCATTGACGTTTGAGTATGAATTAGCCGTTGCACGTGCTTCGAACATTGTTGACAAAGCATCACCCATCCCAGCAACTAAGAAACGAGTTGGCGCATTAGCAATAATAGTTGTATCAACCATTACCACACTTGGGCTTTGTTTGAAGTAAGCATAATCATCAAACTCACCTTCTGGTGTGTACATAACAGCAGAATGACTTGTTGGCGCATCTGTTGCTGCAATCGTTGGTACGATGATTAGGTGTTCGCCTTCAGCCACACATTTTGACGTATCAATGGCTTTACCACCACCTAGACCGATAATACAGTCTGTTTGATTTTCTTTAGCCACTTCTTGTAGACGAGCGATCTCTTGACGTGAACATTCCCCATTAAAGTCACTTGTTACAAATTTAACCCCAAATTTTTCAGCTGTTTCATCTAATTGCGTTTGAACACGCGCAATATCATCTTTATGAGCAATCAATAGAGCTGATTCCCCGAATGTTTTAACAAAATAACCTAAGTTTAATAATTCATTTTCACCTTGAACATATTTTGTTGGACAAATAAACGCTTTTCTCATTTGAAATTCCTCCTAGTTATGTATGGTAAATCTTTTATAGTTATCTGGTAAATCGTTTGAAAACACTTGTTATTTAACTTTTAGCGGTTGTAGCTGTTCATCAATCGCTTCAAAACTAGCACCAGCCTGTAATAAAGCTGCCGCTGTATAGCTACTTTCAACAAAAGCTGTGTCATATAAGACTACTTCTTTGTCTGACATTTCCATTGCCATTTCAAGGTTCATCTTAGCACTACCCAAATCATAGAAAGCTAGTAATTTATCCCCATCATTGGCTTCAAAGGCTTCAAGAATCTTTTCAAAACTTGTTCCGACACCTTCTTCTTCAGTCCCACCAGCAAAAGTAATTGACACATCTGGGGCAACTTCTTGTAATAAACGATTAATCCCAAAGACTAATTCTGGAACGTGTGAGACCATTACGACACCTAATTTACTCATCTTATACCACCTCTGCTTCTAATAATGTTGCAAATAAGTAACCACTTGAGACAGCACCGGGATCTAAATGACCAATTGAACGATCACCTAAATATGAAGCACGGCCTTTTGTCGCTTTAATATCTTTTGTCGCATTGACAATTTCTGTGATTTTATCAGCTGTCAATTCATCATTTTTCAAGGCTTCAATACTTGGCGCCCAAGTATCGACCATTGTTTTTTCGCCGACTTCAGCTTTCCCACGTTTTTGAATGCCTTCTAAACCAGCAGCTAAAATCTCTGCCATATCTTCTGAAGAAGTTGCGGCCTTAGCCATGCTGATGAATGCTGAACCGTATAAGGGACCTGAGGCACCGCCTACTTTACTGACTAATGTCATACCAGCTACTTTGAAAATATCAGCGGCTGTTTCAGGATTTTTTTCTAATAGAGCTTCTTGCATCGCTGTCGTGCCACGAGCCATATTCATGCCATGGTCGCCATCACCAATTGCCCCATCTAAGTCGCTTAAGTAAGCTTTTTCTGCATTAACTTTCACAGTAAATAATTCTAACCATTGTTTGATTTTTGTAACATCCATCATTTTTCTTCCTCTCTATCTGAATTGCTATCTACCAAGCAATTGTATTTACTTCTTGATTTAAGTTTGTTAACCACGCGTCGTCTTCTAAATGAATCATCGTTAATGACAAACCAGCCATATCGATCGCTGTCATATAGTCGCCCACTTTTTTGAAGGTAATAGTTAAGCCCTCTTTTTCTAATAACTGACGCACGTCATTAGCGAAAACAAATTGTTCCATTAATGGTGTTGCCCCTAAGCCATTAACTAGTAAGCCGTAGTTATCACCTTTTGACCAGTTAAATTGTTCTTTTAACTTCCCAACGATTTCTTCAGCTAAGACATGACTTTCCGCCACTTTTGTTTTACGATAACCAGGTTCACCATGGATCCCTACACCAAATTCTAATTCGTCTTCAGCTAAAGTAAAACCAGCATGACCCACTTCTGGAACAGTTGCGCCTGTCAAAGCAACGCCTAATGTTTTGATGTTCGGTACAATTTTATCAGCTAATTCTTTAACCTCAGCTAAGGTTGCACCATTATCAGCCGCTGCACCTAAGATTTTATGTACTAAGACTGTCCCGGCAACACCGCGTTTACCCGCTGTATATGTACTATCTTCAACTGCAATATCATCATCGACAATAATTGTTTCAACTTGAATATCTTCCATCTCTGCTAAATCTTTTGCCATTTCAAAGTTCATGACGTCACCTGAGTAATTTTTAATTACTAAGAGCACGCCAGCCCCTTGATCAGCTTCTTGAATCGCTGTTAAGATTTGATCTGGAGTTGGAGAAGTAAAGACTGGACCACAAACCGCTGCTGCCAACATCCCTTTTCCAACAAAACCCGCATGAGCTGGTTCATGACCACTTCCACCACCACTAACAAGTGATACTTTACCGGCTTCTAAGTTCTTACTAATAACGATACCGCTTTCATCAATTCTTGTAACTAAGTCTCCATAAGCATAAACTAGACCGTCAATCATTTCTGTTACGACATTTTCTGGTTGATTAATAATTTTTTTCATTTCCCTCAACGCCTTTCTCTTATCTTTATCTTGATTACATCATAACGTGAAAAGGCTTTCTAAGGAACGGACAGATTTAAAAATGTGTCCGCTTACTTTTGTGAAATAAAAAAATACTCATAGAAAATGCTTTAAAAACAAGCTAACTTAGCAGGCTAACTGAGGTTAACTACGTGCTTTTAAACTAAATTTTTTATGACTACTGTCTTAGTTCTGTTAATTACCGACTCTACTCGTGCGAAAAAATCAGCCAACCAAGCTAAGATTTTTTCCTTGTTTAGCAGACTTAGGCAGGCTTTTACTGTCAAATAGAATTGTCATTCGGTTAGCTAACTTAGTCACGCTCCCCTTTTTTAGTTGTTAAAGTCAACTAAAAAGGGCGTATTACTACTTTATTTTTAATCATAAACAATGCTGATTTCTTTTGCCATAGAGAGGTTAGCTGTTTTTTTACCAAGCAGAAAAAAGCACCAACTAGTGCACTGTTCTAGTCATTTAATCATTTTTTTTTGGCAGTTAGCTAAAAAAAAAGACACACAAAAAGCTTGGTTATTCCCAAAAGGAACCGCCAAGCTCTTCGTATGTCTTCTAACTATAACTCTATTGTAACATTTTTTTGATGCGAGTCATATCGGTCATACGTGACATTAACCAAATTATTACTAACCCGATCGTTAACGATATAAACTCACCTACGCCGATTGTCACCCAAGATAACCAAAATGGGGCAGCTAGCAGTAAGTGTAACTCTCCTGCAACAGTAAACATTGATAAACTACAAATAATCGGCACGCAAAGTAGTTTTTGACGGTCAGTTGTTAACTTCTGACTAACAAAATAAATAATTGTTAGGACGATAAAGGTTGAAACACTCCCAACAATAACGTCCACCATACCTAGTGGTGAGCTTAAATTAGCTAAGGCTACTCCTAAGGTCACCGCCCCAATATAGCGACGGTGATAGATTGCTAGAAAGTTAAACATTTCGGCAAGACGAATCTGGATCATGCCATAGCTTAGCGGGCTAATCAATAAGGTTAGGACCACATATAAGGCAATAATCATCGCCATCTTGCTTAAATTACGTGTCGTCAGAAGTGACTCCTGACCTAGTTCTTTACTAATTGCTGAGGTTTCTTGTTTATTTATCATTTTTATTTCTCCTTTGTAAAATAACTAGTCTCCTAATTATTTTAGTAATACATACGACCAAAGGATTGACCAGCTTACGCTAGACAGAAGTGTCGTATGGTTTTACTTTTCCGTTTTTTATTTTTATTACCTTAATTTCTTGTTACTTTTCAAGCCAGCCACCATCAATTGGAATCACCGTCCCATGAATATAATCTGCTAGATCACTTGCTAAGTATAACGTCAAATTGGCTACTTCCTCAGGTTCTGCCCACCGTCCAGCTGGGGTCTCACTTGCGACCCATTTGGCCATTTCAGCTTCTCCTTCAAAATCAGCCTTGTTCATAGGGGTTCGAATCGCCCCAGGTGCAATCGCATTAGCACGAATCCCTTGCTTAGCATAATCTAAATCAAGTTGTTTCGTGTACCCTACAATGGCATGTTTGGAAGCAGTATACGCTGCTCCACCGCCTCCTGCCACTAAGCCTGCAATGGAGGACATATTGACAACCGTGCCTTTTTTTTGAGCGAGCATATGTGGCAATACTTCATTAGTAAAAAGATATGTCCCCTTAAGATTGGTTCCCATCACTAAGTCCCACTGAGCCTCTGATGTTTCAAGAGTTGGGGAAAATCCGTCTAGAATCCCAGCTGTATTCACTAAAATATCAATTCGACCGTATTTTTCTAACGTAAGTCTCGTCGCATTTTTGGCTGTCAGACTTTGACTCACATCACCTTGCATAAAGTGAAATTTAGGATGGTCTTTAAAGGGACAAGCTGGGTCTAATTTCTGTAAATCAACTCCCACTACCCTAGCACCTGCTGAAAGAAAAGCTTCGCACTGAGCCTGACCAATCCCCGATGCCACACCAGTTAACAGGACAACTTGTTCTTCTAACGTTGTTGGTATCATCATTTGACCCTCTTACTCTACGATTTCCCAATCAGTCGCGAGAATGTCGCAGACTGTTGGGGAAAACATTGAATAACCTTCATCACTTGTCTTAATTAAAAAATGAGGGGTAACAACCTTTGACTCATAGATGCCTTCATTAACTAAAATAACGTATTCCTCCACACCACTCCAACCTTTGCGGATGATTTTTCCCCCTTTTTTTAAACGAGGTAAAATTTCTTCAAAACTCATTTTGCGTGCCTCCTAATTTCTTTTTTTTGATACTGTATTATCATAACACTTGGTTTTAAAACTTCCCAATTTTTTTCTATTCTCTTCCTTGAAATTGAGAGAAAAAACTAGAAGACTATTTTTCTCTAGTCTTCTAGTTTTTAAAAACGATTTATTTTTTTCATCCAACTACGAGTTAATTTTAAACAGTAGGAGGTAATAAAAGTCAACCATACAATAAATAAATAGGGCGTATAAAATACTTTTATACTTAAATAAACTACTATCACTAAGCTAATAGCACTTATTACTACTTTTGAAATCAAGCTTAATTTTATAGAACTACGTTCTAGTATCATCTGAGAACCTACAAAAGAAATAATTAAGATAAAAAAAGCTGTCACTTCATTTTCCATAATTACACCTCTTGTTGACTCTTGTATTGTTCACGCTCAAATAATTTAAAGAATGGGTAGTAAATTAAAATAGCCAATCCAAAGTTTATAATTGCTAAAACCATCGCCCCTACACTCCAATTTGTACTCATTAACGCCCCGATGGGACCAACCATTGTAAATGGTAATTTAGCCATCATCATTGGAACAAAACCACTAATTGTGGCAATATATGAAATAATAGTTAGAATCACAGGACAAAAAATAAATGGAATCACTAAAATCGGATTCATAACAATGGGCGTTCCAAAAACAATCGGTTCATTAATATTAAAAATACCTGGAACAATTGTTAATTTCCCCATCTGTTTGATAGATGGAATTTTAGATGTTAAAAATAATATGGCTAGAGCTAAAGTTGTACCTGAGCCTCCGATTTGAACAAACCATTGTAGAAACTGTTCAGAAAATAAATTTGGTAAATCATGAGCATTACCACTAGCTTGAAAAGCCTCAATATTTTCTAAAATAGCAGCATCCCACATCGGGCGAATAATTGGTCCTAAAACAGCTTCTCCATGAATTCCAAAAGACCAAAATAATTGAATTAATAAGACTGTTAAAATACCACCAAATAAGTTATTTCCTACCAGTAGATTTTTCAGCGGACTAACTAAAGTTGTCACAACGCCATTAATATCAAAGTTTAATCCATACTTAATTCCCCAAAATAATAATACAATAACTAATGTGGGAATCAAAGCAGCAAATGATTTAGACACTGCCGGTGGTACACTACTTGGCATTTTAATCGTTATATTTTTTTGGACAAGAATTCGATAAATTTCAACGGTTATAATAGTTGTGATAATAGCACCAAACAAAGAAGTCGAACTTAAGTCCCCTACTGCTAAATACCTCCCTGTCGAGATAATTTGTTGCCCTTCATCTATAATTTGAATTGGTACAATTGTACTGATTAAAAACCCAAGAACGGATAACAAACCCGAAGTTAACGGATCTACCTTATAACTTTCACCTAAAAAGTGACCGATACTAAATGCTGCATATAATGCCATCACGCCGACTGTAAATCTAAAAGGAACATCTAAAATCGGCCGAAATCCACTAATTAATTCCTCATACCCATCTATCGGTATGTTTAAAAAAATAACAAAAACAGAACCAATAATTGTTAATGGTAACGTTGCAATTAAGCCATTTCGTATAGCCATCAAGTGCCTTTGCTTACCAATCCTATTTGCTACTGGTAAAAAATATCTTTCTAGTATAGTCATTAATCTATTCATTTCTAATGCCTCCTATTTTTTGTAAACGCTTTTCTTTATCTGTTATTACTGATAATAGCACCCTAACTAGACCTCGTAAACATTATGATTTTTAAAAATAAATGAATTTAATAGCTGATTAACTTAAGTTGTCACAAGTTTTTTGTAATTAAAAGTCATTTAGAAAATTTCTCTTCACTTATACGGGTTTTAGCTATCATTTGTAACACCCTGTTAGAATTTAGTTACAAATAACTAAGTAAGAGACACGTATCAAAACCACATAAAAAGGATTTATTTTAAATCGCCCCACGTTATACTTGACTCAAGCATTCTGAAAGGAGTATTACCATGAGTAAAAAATTAAAAATTGTGACAATTGGTGGTGGCTCTAGCTACACACCAGAACTAATCGAGGGATTTATTAATCGACATAAAGAATTGCCAATTTCAGAAATTTGGCTAGTGGATATCTTAGAAGGCAAAGAAAAATTAGAAATCGTAGGCGCTATGGCAAAGCGTATGGTCAAAGCTGCTGGAATTAATTGTAGTATACACCTAACATTGGATAGAAAAGAGGCACTAAAAGGAGCAGATTTTGTTACAACACAACTACGTGTTGGTTTATTAGATGCTAGAATTTTAGATGAAAGAATCCCTCTAAGTCATGGCATGATTGGACAAGAAACAAATGGCGCTGGCGGTATTTTCAAAGCCCTGAGAACAATCCCTGTTATCTTAGATATTGTGGCAGATATGAAGGCGCTTTGTCCGGAGGCTTGGTTAATTAATTTTACTAATCCTGCTGGGATGGTGACAGAAGCCGTACTACAATATGGCGATTGGGACAAAGTAATTGGGCTATGCAACATCCCTGTCAACGCAGTTTTTGAAGAAGCTGACATGTTAGGGCGCAAACCTCAAGAACTTTTCTTTAAATTTGCTGGTATCAATCATCTACATTGGCATACTGTTGTTGATCAGAAAGGAAATGATTTAACAAAAGAACTAATTGATGTCCAATTTGGTAAAGAATCTGATGGTCGTAGCATTGTTGCTAACATTTCAAATAACTCTTACTTATATAAACAAGTCGAAAACCTACAAATGGTACCTTGTCCATATCATCGTTACTATTACATGACTGATGCTATGCTTGATGAGGAGCTGGCTGGTTTTAATAAAAATGGGACACGAGCTGAAAAGGTCAAACAAATCGAAACAGAATTATTTGAGCTTTATAAAGATCCTACATTAGATTATAAACCACAACAATTAGCAGAACGAGGTGGTGCTCGTTATAGTGATGCAGCTTGTGAAATTATCAATGCTATTTATAATGACAAACGAACTATCATGACTGTTAGTACCCGTAACAATGGTACAATTACAGATTTACCACCTGAATCAGCTGTTGAAGTTACTTGCCTAATAACAGGGGATGGTCCTCTCCCTTTTAACTTTGGCTCATTTCAACCACAAATCCGCGGCCTTCTACAACTAATGAAAGCTATGGAAGAATTAACCATTAAAGCTGCTATCACTGGTGATCGTGGAACACTACTACAGGCATTTACCGCTAATCCTCTTATTACTAGTGGCAACAGCGCTGAACTCGTAATGGAAGAATTATTAGCTGCCCACAAACCATATTTGCCTAAATTTGATGCTTAAAAAAAACGCCAAGTTAAAATAACTTGGCGTTTTTTATATATTTTTTCTACGACGATATTCTTTTGCAAGGTACTCTAAAATATAAATAACTGGAATTTGCGATGTTACATCACTATCCCCAATTTTTTCAGTTTTAATATAATAAGGAATATTCACATCAGATAGTTTAGCAATCGTTGAATCCGGACTGTTAGTTATAGAAATAACTTGAGATTTTGCTTCCAAAAATTGATTCAATTGTTGGATAATATTTTTAGTTTCACCACCTACAGATAAAACAATAACACATGTATTTTTACCAATACCTTGACCTAAGTGATTTAATGGTTGATTTAATGTATCTGAAATATTCACCGACATATTCACAAGTGATGAAAAATACATTGCACCATACTCAGCAACTATATTTGATGAACCATACCCTAAAAACCAGACTAACTCTTTTTCATCCAATATTTTTAAACAATGTTCTATTTTTTCTTTATAAAAATCATCTGGAAAGCGCGTTATAAAATGAGTTAATGACATCGTATCAACACTATACTGACCCGCTTTAGCATATTTTTCTAGATTTTCATCTAAATATAAACGTAATTTTATCTTGAATTCTGAAAAACCTTCACAATCAAACTTACGACAAAAGCGCAAAATAGTAGCAGTACTACAGTGGGTTACTTCTGCTAACTCACGAATACGCATTAATACAACTTTTTCAATATTAGTTGCTACATATTTATATATACCCATTTCTAAATCGTTAAAGTCTGGTGTATAGTTTAAAAATAACATACTCACTCCACTCCTTTAATCAAGCTATCCAATAATTTTCGCACCTATCGCAGTTTGAAAATGGCGTAGTGCCCATTCATGCCCGATTTGATCAAAACTGGCAACTGCTTTTCGATGAATCACTAATTGATAGCCTAAATTGTAAGCATCAACGGCTGTATGTAAGACACAAATATCAGTACAAACACCTGTGAGGTGAACTTCTTTAATCCCTCGTTCACGTAAACGTATATCTAAATCCGTCCCACTAAAGGCAGAATAGTGACGCTTATCTAACCAGTAGACGGTTGCTAAGTTTTTATTTTCTTCATACAACTCAGCTAGACGACCATATAACTGACGACCAGCAGTCCCCATCAAATTGTGTGGTGGAAATAAGCTTGTTTCAGGATGATAATGATCTTTTGGATCGTGACCGTCAATTCCAAACACTACATAGTCTCCTTGGGCAATAAACTCTTGCGTAATTGCCACCAAGTCTGCCTCGATGGCTTGACCTGGCTGACCTGTTGTTAAAGCTCCTTCTGTTGCTACAAAATCATTCGTATAATCAATTGAGATTAATGCTTTCATCCTTCTTCAACCTTCTTTCCTTTTATTATTACCTAGGTTTAAGCCATTTCACTCACTAAAGCCACAACCATTTCAGCTGATTTTCGGCCTGCCTCTAAGATAAAATCATCAAAATTAACACTAGCTTCTTCATCACCAACATCACTCATCGCACGTACCACAACAAAAGGTACCTTGTATTGATGAGCCACATGCGCAATGGCTGCTCCTTCCATCTCATTGGCTAGAACATCTGGAAAGTAGCTCTTAATCCTCTCAATCTTATCTTGGCTGTTAACAAATGTATCGCCTGATACGATTAGACCCGTTTTAACACTCAACTTCTTAGCTTCAGCTGCAGCTTTTGCTTGCCAAACTAATTTAGAATCTGCTTCATAATAAAGAGGCATTCCTGCCATTTGTCCCATCTCATAGCCAAAAGCTGTCACATCAGCGTCAAAATATGCCAAACGAGTTGACACAACGACATCACCAATCGCTAAGCCCTCACCAATTCCGCCGGCAGAACCTGTGTTAATCACCGCATCCACCTTGTAGTGACTTATTAATAATGTGGTTGTTAAAGCGGCTAATACTTTCCCAATTCCTGATTGAACAGCTACTACTTCTTTACCTGCTAACTTACCAGAAACAAAAGTTGCTCCTGCCTCTGTCCATTCTGTCATTTCTGTCATCTCTTGACGTAACAAACGTAATTCCTCTGCCATTGCTCCAATAATTCCAATTTTCATACTGATGAACTCCTTATTCTTTTTATAGGTAAATAATTGCTAAAAAAACGAGTACTAATAACAATGCCACAATAATAATAGCACGATTTAACAACTGACTACGCTCTTTAACTTTTTTATTTTCTTTAGCACGACTACCTTTGATTTTTTTTTGTTTCTGACGTTTCTTCTTAAAGGTTTTTTTTATTTTTTTCTCTTTTTGTTGATACTCTTTCTGCAATGCAGCCGTCTTATTTTCCAATTTAGCTTTAGGTCCTTTTGGGACTTGATGTCTTTTACTACGGGTAGTTGCTGGCTGTTCTTTTGCCATCACTTGACCCCTCCTTACTTACTAGTGGCTCTTAATCGAGTTAATTCCCAATGTTGCACCGCGATAATAGTTTTCGCATCATAAATTTCACCTGCTTTAATGGCTGCTTTGGCCTCTTCTAGAGTTAGATAGACCAATTCAATTAACTCATCTTCATCTTGGGGTAGCGGGTTATTAACCTTGGTTAGATTAGTTGCTTCATATAAATATAAAATCTCATTAGCAAAACCTGGCGATGAGGCAAACTCAGTCAATTCACGCCAATTAGTGGCTTGAAATCCTGTTTCTTCCTCCAATTCACGCTGAGCAGTTGCGAGATGGGAACTGTCTGTTGTCTCAAGTTTCCCAGCTGGAATTTCCAACATTACTTTTTCTAAAGGCTTACGAAACTGACGAACTAACACTAAGCGCTCATCTTCTGTCAGCGGAACAATTCCTACTGCTCCTTGATGAAAGACTAACTCACGTGTCCCCATCTCACCTGAAGGTAAACGAACCTCATCCAAAACTACGTCAATGATTTTCCCTTTAAATATAGACTGACGTGTTAGCGTCACCTCTTCAAAATCAGTGTCTTTCATTGCAGCTCCACTTCTTTCTATTTATAATTGTTTTAATCATACCGTTAACCGAGCCTTATTTCAATTCTTAATCTAAAGTTTCGTCTTACAGTTTTGTTATAAGTCTTAAAGAATTATAAATCAAACTTCAGACTGATACTATCCCCCTAAAAACTATGATAAAATGAACTCAAACAGTCAGACAATGAATGGAGTGAATCAGATGTATTACTTAAAAAAAATCTTAAAAATAATGTTAATCATTTTTGTCACTATCGGATTATTAGGCATTCTCTTTGATACGACAATCAGTGGCTTCCCTAAATTCTTACTTATCTTATTGTTCTTACTATTCTTAACACGCCGTCGTCGACGTCAAGCTATACAAAAGAACAAACATCAGCTACTACCTTCATTGACCGCTGAAAAAATTCATCACTACGAAGAGACAGGCATGAGTGAGCAACAAATTGCCTTTTTCCGTGAAACCATGGCGCAAACCAAAGATCAAATTGTCCAATTAGAAAAAAATATGCACAGTGCTTCAAAACTAAAAGCCATTGATTTGCGAAATGACACAGTCAAGGCCGCTAAAGCCATGTTCAAAGAGTTGGTAAAAGAACCTAATAAACTTCACTTAGCTGATCAATTCTTATATACACACTTACCAAATTTGGTAGAGTTGACTGATAAATATTTGGAAATTGACGCCCACGAGTTAAAAAATAAAAACACCTATGATGCACTCAATAAAAGTGCTCAGGTTATCAACGATATTTCAGAATTATTAGCTGCTGATTATCAAAAACTTGTGGCTGATGATCTTGATGAATTGGAAGTCGAAATGACGTTAGCACAACGCGCGATTCGTCGACAAAAAGAGAGCGATACACCTATACCGAATGAAGAGGAGAAATAAGTTATGAATGAGTCATTAAACACACAACCACAGACAACTGATGTAACTAATACATTGGATGATTTATTAAGTAATCCCTTTGGGGATGCTACAAGTGCACCTGTTTCTGTCGAACAAACGACACTACACTCTACGGAAGAAGCCCAACCAGCCAAATTAATTGATCGTTTACCCGCTGAACGTCAAAAGCAAGCTCGAGAACTTGCTTCACAAATTAATGTCAATGATTCGCAAGCTGTCCTAAGTTACGGAGCTGCTGCTCAACAAAAATTAGGTGAGTTTTCTCATTCAATGTTAGCCCATGTTCAAAACCAAGATGTCGGGCCTGTTGGGGATTCTTTAAATGAACTGATGTATCGCCTCAATGAAGCAAGTCCTTCTGAACTACAAGCTGAAGAAAAAAGTGTCTTCAAACGCATGTTTGGTAAAGTGAAGGAGTCCATCTATGAAGTCACTGCTAAGTATCAAAAAATTGGTGCACAAATTGATAAGATTGCTGTTAAACTTGATAAAGAAAAAAATGGTCTCTTAAGTGATAATGTGATGTTGGAACAACTTTACCATAAGAATAAAGATTATTTTGATGCCCTAAATATTTATATTGCTGCTGGTGAAGTCAAAATGGAGGAGTTGCGCAACGAGCTTATTCCTCAAGCAGTTCAACATGCAGAACAGACCGGTGATCAGATGGATGTCCAAATTGTCAATGACTTAAATCAATTTTTAGACCGTTTAGACAAACGAACTTATGATTTAAATCTAGCACGTCAAATTACAATTCAACAGGCACCACAAATTCGCTTGATTCAAAATACAAATCAAGCACTCGCAGAAAAAATTCAAGCATCTATCAATACCTCTATTCCATTATGGAAAAATCAAGTGGCAATTGCTTTAACCTTATTGCGCCAAAAAGATGCTGTCACAGCTCAACGTCAAGTTTCAGAAACAACTAACGATTTACTTAAAAAGAATTCAGAAATGTTAAAAATTTCAGCTATTGAGACGGCTGAAGAAAATGAACGTGGCTTTGTTGACATTGAAACTTTACAACAGACTCAAAATGACTTAGTCGAAACAATCCAAGAAACCTTACGTATTCAAAAAGAAGGTAAAGAAAAACGTCGGGCTGCTGAAATTGAGTTGGCATCAATGGAAAATGAATTAAAACATAAATTACTTGATCTATCTAACCAATAAAATAAAACAGTGCCAATAAATGGCACTGTTTTATTTTTTATAACGGTAATCACTAGGCAACACACCATATACTTTTTTAAAATGACAACGAAATTGTTTAGGATCTTGATAACCAACTGACTCCCCGATATCAGAAATAGAACGTTCTGTCCCTAACAGTAACCCTCTTCCCACACTGACTCGGATCCTAATCAATAACTCTTGTGGAGATAACTGAAAGCCCTTTTGAATATGTTGGTTGAATTGACGTGGTGTTAAGTTTAATCCTTTTGTCACCTCACTCATTAATAAGGGGTGTTGATAATTAGTATAGAGTACCATAAAAGCATCATAAGCATCGTCGCTTAATGTCAGCTCTTGTGACGGGAAATTTTCTTTACGATAACACGCAGGGGTCATCCCATGCTCTTTTTTAAAAGAATCATAGAAATAAGCAGCCGAACCAAATCCAACAATTCTACCAATTTGATTGATAGAAAGCCCGCCAAATTCTAATAAAGCAGTGGCGTTAATCAACCTTACATTACGCAGATTTTCACCAAAATTTTTGCCAGTTAATTGTTTTAAGTGAGATACAACCTCAGTGGGAGTTAAGTCAAATGTCTTAGCTATTTTTTTAGGTGTGAGATTTTGCTGGTGATGCTGATGAAGATATTCCAATAAAATGCCCCCTAAATCGGTGGACGTCTGTCTCGTGGACTCCTGTTTATTTCCCGTTAAAAATAGATAAATTAATGTTGAGATCGAAGCCACTAAAAATAATTCATCTGCCCATTGTAAATAAGACTCTCTCGCTACTGTCAATTTTTTCATCACATAAGCGGCTTCAACTTGTTCACTTTCATGAAGCTTAACACAAGGTATCTGATATTCTAATTCATCCATCGCTCGTTGATAGGCTTTTTTACTAGTATTGCTTAATAGCAACAAACCAATGGAAAGACGACACTCATAAATAAAACAAGGGGCTTCTAAGGCTTGCCACTGATGAATATGATACGACATCAATAATAATAACTGTCCTTCTGATACTTCCTGATAACGTCCATTAATCCACAGACCTGCTGTGCCTTTCAAAATATAAACAATGGTGACATTATTAAACGTCTGAGCACCTGTCGTTTTCACTTCTCTATAAACTGTTTTGACTTCATCTACCTTAAGATTATCTCGAACATAATCAACTGCTGTATAGGGATAAGATTTTACTTGTTTTTTGATCTCCTTCACACCACCTTTTATCATAAGTATACCTTATCTAAAAATAAAAACTGAGTGCTTTTGTCTAAAAACCCCCTTTGTTTTTTAAGGTTAACCCGTTATCATGTGAATATAATCACAAAAGGAGTGTTTCTCATGAAAAAAATTTTTATCTTAGGCGGTACGGGGTTCTTAGGTTACTATACGTTACAAGAGTGTTTGGCCACTGGCTACAGTGTTAAAACAATGGCTCTACCACCTATGCCAAAAGACGATTTATTACCAGATGAGGTCGAATGTACCCTAGGCAATTTCTTTGAACTATCTGACTCTGATATAATCGACCATCTCTCTGATTGTTATGGGGTGATTTATGCAGCCGGAGCAGATGAACGAACTATTCCTCAAAAGCCAGCCTTTAAATTCTTTTATGAGGCCAATGTCTTACCTACACAACGTTTAGCTCGTTTAGCAAAACAGGCCGGTGTTGAAAAATTTATTATTTTCGGATCTTATTTTGCTGAGTTTGCTGAACGTTTGCCTGATTATCACCTAGAGCAACAGGCCTATCCCGGAACGCGTCTTTTGCAAGAGCAGGTAGCTTTTTGTGAAGGTGAAGGCAGTATGGCTGTCATGAGTTTGCGCCTGCCTTATATTTTTGGTACAATGCCAGGTCGAACGCCCCTGTGGAAAATGTTTACTGACCAAATCAAAGACCAACCGGTTTTTCCAGCGTTAAAAGGTGGAACTGCCATGGTCACAGCTCATCAAGTCGCCCAGGCTGCTGTTGGTGCCCTAGAAAAGGGCAGTCATCGGGAAACCTATGCTATTTGTGGACATAATATGTCTTATAAAGAATTTTATGAGATGATGGTCGACGCATTAGGTCAAACTGACTACACGACAATTCCAGTGGTAGCTTATGAGTCAATGGTCGACACTTATCGCGCCATAGATGAGGAAGCAGAAAAAAACAACTTGGAACATGGTATTAAGATTGAAGTGAGCACCAAGCTTCAAACTGAAAATTTATACCTTGATCCTGATGATACCATGACTTTATTAGGCTATCAAAAAGAAGACCTGATTACTTCTATTAAAGAAACCTTAACTGCTTGTCTTTAACAAAAAAAGTGCCGTAAAACGGCACTTTTTTTATTTCTATTTAATTATTAAATAGAATCTCAGGGTATAATAATTTCAGAACATCTTGGGTTAAACGACGTCCTTTTCCAGCAAAAGGATAGACATGCATATGCATTGCTGGGTTAAAATTAGCTTCAATAATACCATAATCCTGACTCCCGCTTGTTGCTACTTTTTTGTAATCTGGAATAATCAAATCAATTCCACTAATCTTAGCTCCCATTGCCTCAACTGCTTGAATGGCAATCTCTTTGTAGCATTCTGGCATCTCATCAGTCATATCAATTGAGTCACCGCCAGTACTAACATTAGAATTTTCTCTCAAATAAACAATCTGATCTTTTTCCAAAATCGTTTCTGCTGAAACGCCTTGTTCTTGAAGCATTAATTTTTCGATGTCCCCTAATTCAATCAATTGTAAAGGGGCACGATGATTAGTGCCGCGTAATGGATCTTGATTTTTCTTTGCTACCAACTCAGCAACGGAGTGTTCGCCATCCCCACAGACATTGGCTGGAACTCGTAACATGATTGCTCTAACTTTGCCATCAATCACAAAGAAACGATATTCAGTCCCTGAAACGAATTCTTCAACTAAAATAGCACTATCTTCTGAAAATGCAATTCGAATTGCTTCTTCATAAGCTGCTTGTGAAGCCCCCTCTTTAAAGATTGAAATACCTAGACCATAGTTAGTTGATTTTGGTTTTACAACAATACCTTTTCCCATAAAATAACCATAGTTAGCAAGTGCCTCTTTTTTTGAATCAAATTCCTTTCCTTGTGGTACATTAAAACCGGCTTGGGCTAACACTTTTTTAGTCACCGTTTTATTTTCCATCATCAAAGGAACAACGTAACTATCGCGACTAGTCATATTTGCTTTTTTCACATATTCAACTTGACCACGATACGTCAATTTTAAAAATTGATCTTGACGATCTAAAACCTCAACTGCTACCCCTTTTTGAATCGCATCAAACATTAATAATTGAGTTGACAGTTCCATATCTGTAAACCCTGCTAACTGATAGGGACGAGTATAAGCTTGCTCATGATAGCTTTTCCCTAAAGAAACTGCTAAATCATGCTGAGAAATCCCTTCATTAACTTCCGTTATAATTCGACCTGCTAACGTTTTTTCAGGTGAATCAAATAGTGTTTGACAACAGGCAACTAAACTTACTAACTTATCTGGTGCACCAATTTGATTGACCATTTCTGCCATACCAGATAGGAGTTGTTCTCCTTCAACTGCTAGACTGGTTTGTGTTAAAGGATGCTCTAACGCGACCAAATCATTTAATTTTTCGCCCATTTTTAGCATATCATCAGCATCTTCAGCAGGTTCATCCATCCATAACATATACATCAAGAATAGATGAAGGACATCAATCTGCTCTTCCGTAATTCCGTAAGGCGCATAGGGATTATTATCAATATTACGAACCTCAATATAATTCACACCCTTAGCAGCCAAGTCTGCTGCATTTTTCCCACCACGTAAGCGGACCGCTGAATAAAATTCTTTCTCTTCCGAGATTTTACCGCTGTTCACTAATTCCTCAATACTTGTAACATAGTCTTCAATCGAGCGGTACGATACAAAGACCGACTCATCATTTGTATAACCATAATGGCTATTGCGGATACTTCTAACTGGTACGTTTGGCATTCCTTTTTTACACCCAGTAAAATAACCTTCCTCGGGTAAAGGAGCCGCACCAATTAAATAAGTCACCATCCAACGATAACGTAAATAATTTCGTGCTACTTTTAAATAAGCAGCTGTTTTAAACTCTTTAAACAGTTCATATTCGTCTTGTTCAGCAAATAATTTTTCTAAAAATTCAACTGAAAATTCAAAATTGTAGTGAATCCCACTAACCATCTGCTTACGTTTACCATAAGTTGCTGCTAGTTGTTCACGATAAGCCACATCTTTCGGATTTGCTAGTTTTGCAATTTTAATATCACGATCATCTTCCGGTAATTTAGGAGGCATACTCATTGGCCATAACATTTCATCTTCTGGCATTGAGCGTAACACAACCTCATGGATCGCTGCCAGCTCTTCTAGTACTTCTTTACCTGAATTAGCAACAGCTGTGATAATTTCAACTTGCGTTTCACTAAAATCTGTTTGAATTGAAGGGTGAAAATTACGACAACCAAATATCTTAGGATGATCGGTTGTCGCCAGAGTACCATCTAATGTTACCCGTTGACTTTCTTTTTCTAACCCTATTTTTACTTCTTTAAATAAAGAATGATAACTAATCTTACTAATAATATTTTGTAACGACTTCATTTGGGAGGTCACCTCATCTTTGATTGTTCTTATTAAAAGTAAATTATATCACTCTATTTCATAAAATGCTTTAATTTGAACCAGACTAAAAAACAAGGTCGTGAGTCTTAAGACTCGCGACCTTGTTTTTTTTACATATCATCTAACAGATTTGAGAAAAGACCTGTCACATATTCTTGTGGTTTAAAGGCTTGTAGATCATTGATCCCCTCACCTAACCCAACTAATTTCACTGGAATGTGTAACTCATTACGTATTGCTAGAACAATCCCACCTTTAGCTGTCCCATCTAGTTTAGTTAAAACTAAACCAGTCACATCTGTCACTTCTTTAAATTGTTTAGCTTGAACCATCGCATTTTGCCCTGTTGTCGCATCCAATACTAATAATACTTCATGAGGTGCATCGGGAATTTCTCGTTGAATCACTCGTTTGATTTTTTCTAATTCTTTCATTAAATTAACTTTATTTTGCAAACGACCTGCCGTATCAACAAATAAAATATCAGCTTCTTGTTCTTTTGCTTTTTCTATTGCATCAAAAACAACGGCAGCAGGATCTCCCCCAGCATTACCACGAACAACTTCAACCTGCGCACGCTCTCCCCAGACAACTAACTGATCAATCGCGCCCGCTCTAAAAGTATCTGCTGCCGCCATTAAAACTTTTTTACCTTCTAGGCGGTATTGATTAGCCAATTTACCAATACTTGTTGTTTTCCCAACACCATTGACTCCTACAAATAAAATAACTGTTAGATCATTCTTTTTAATATTTAATTCATTATTTTCAATCTCTTCTTGTTCCTCATAAGATGCCACTAATTTTTCAACAATCACTCGTTGCACATCTGATGATTTTTTAGCATTCTGTAATTTAACTTCTTGGCGTAACTCATCGGTAATTTTCATGGCTGTTTCAAACCCAACATCGGCAGTAATTAAAGTTTCTTCTAACTCTTCAAAAAAGTCTTCATCCACACGACGGAAGTTTGCCATTAACTCATTAAAAACTTGAGAGAATGAACGACGAGTCTTTTTCAACCCTTTAGTCATTTTTTCAGCAGAATCTTCTTCTAGTTCAACCTCTTCTGTCTTTTCCACAGTTTCAGTTACTTCTTCTTCTAGTTCAACCTCTTCTGCTTTTTCCACAGTTTCAGTTATGTCTTCTTCTAGTTCAACCTCTTCTGCCTTTTCCACAGTTTCAGTTATGTCTTCTTCTAGTTCAACCTCTTCTGCTTTTTCCACAGCTTTAGTTATGCCTTCTTCTAGTTCAACCTCTTCTGCCTTTTCCACAGTTTCAGTTACTTCTTCTTCTAGTTCAACCTCTTCTGCTTTTTCCACAGTTTCAGTTATGTCTTCTTCTAGTTCAACCTCTTCTGCCTTTTCCACAGTTTCAGTTATGTCTTCTTCTAGTTCAACCTCTTCTGCCTTTTCCACAGTTTCAGTTATGTCTTCTTCTAGTTCAACCTCTTCTGCTTTTTCCACAGTTTCAGTTATGTCTTCTTCAGATGTTTCAACATTTTCTGGTAAGTTCTTAATATCTTCTTTTTCTTCTTCACCAGTAAATACTTTTTTTAATTTATTAAAAAAACCCATTCTTTTTCCTCCTTACGCTAGTACAAATTTTTCTACTGCATGCGCCACGCCATCTTCCTCATTTGTTAAGGTAACATATTGGGCGGCTTCTTTAATTTGTTGACTACCATTGGCCATAGCGACACCTAATCCAACATACTCAATCATTGCCAGATCATTTTCCTCATCACCTAAAGCCATCATTTCTTCTGGTTTAATGTTTAATAACTCACCTAACAATTTTAAACCATAAGCTTTTGAAACTTTTTTAGGTAAAAATTCAAAGATATACTCGCCCGAACGAACAATATTGTAATGTTCGTGATAACTAGCCGGAATTAATGGCATTTTTTCTTCAATAATAGCCGGTTCCAAGGTACATACCATTTTATTAAAATCTGATTTTTCTTTTAATTCAGCTAAATTGGTATCTACATAATTTAATAATGGGTTTAGCGTATAATATAGCGACTGATTTTCTTCGGGTTCTGGTTGTACAGTCATCACAGTACTTCCCTGAACCACATCTAAAGGTAAGCCTAAAGGATAGGTTAACTCGTATAACGTTTTAGCATCCTCATAGCTCATTACTTCTTTTGCCACTATTTCCCCAGTATCATTTCGCTGAATGAGACCGCCATTAAACGTTACTGCATAATCGCCCTCATCATTAAGTCCTAAGGTTTCTAAGTGCCCAACTACTGAATTTAAGGGACGACCCGTACATAGTACTACTTTAACCCCTTGCTCTTTGGCCTTTTTTAAAATAACTTGGTTACGTTCTGAAATAGTTTTATCATTCGTCAATAAAGTTCCATCTAAATCAATGGCAATCAATTTAATCATGTTCATGACACCTTTCTCTTTCTTATAAATAATTGTGCCTAGTCTTTTCAATGCTCTATTTCGGAGCTTGATCAATGTCACCATTAGCACTAATTTCTTCAACCCTAACTGATACTATTTTTGAAACACCTGATTCTTGCATTGTCACACCATATAAGACATCGGCTGCTTCCATCGTTCCTTTACGATGCGTAATCACAATAAATTGGGTATCATCTTCAAAGTGGCTTAAATAATGACCAAAACGAGCCACATTGGCTTCATCTAAAGCCGCTTCCACCTCGTCTAAAATACAGAAGGGAACTGGCCGAACCTGAATAATTGAAAATAATAAAGCAATCGCTGTCAAGGCTCGTTCTCCTCCAGACAACAAACTCAAGCTTTGTAATTTTTTACCGGGTGGTTGTGCAACAATTTCAATTCCGGTATTCAATAGATCACTTGGATCCGTTAGGCGCAAGTCAGCATACCCACCGCCAAACATACTTGGAAATGTTTCTTGGAATTTCTCCCTAATAGCCGTAAAGATCTCTTCAAACTTGACTTTTACGACTTCATCCATCTCATTCATTGTATCATACAAACTATCTTTGGCTTCTAACAAATCAGAACGTTGCGTTGTCAAGAAGGTATAACGTTCATTGACTTCTTCAAACTGTTCAATAGCACTCACATTAATTGCTCCAAGACCATTAATTTCTTTTTTCAACTCTTTGACTTTTTGACGTGCCTCTTCCACCTCTAATTCTAAAGAGTAACTGGCTTTAGCGGCTTCAAAAGTTAAGGAATACTCTTCCTGTAAATGTTTCAAGGTATTGTCCATACCCAACTCTGAACGACTCTTTAAAACTTCTGCCTGTGATTTTTGACTCAACAAGGCTTGGCGTTCCTTGTTTGCTGCGGTTAACCGTTCATCACTCTCAGCTATTTCTTGATTTACTTGATCACGAGTTAGTTTGTAAGTTTTTAGACGTTCTTGCCAGTCACTTTTTTGTGTTTGCAACTCGCTCATTTTTTCAATCAATGCTTCTTGGGACAGGTGATGGGTCGAATGATGAGTTGTTAACGTTTCTAACTGCTCTTTTAACTGATTCATTTCAGTTTTGATTTCTTGACGATGACGGTCACAATCTGAAATCAAACGACCGGCATGATTGATCTGTTCCGTAATAACAGCTAATTTCCCTTGATTTTTTTGCAAGCTTTCTTGCGCTTCTTCTCGTTTTTTAGTATTAATCACTTCAAGAGCATCCGTGTCTGCCATTTCTTGATCTAACTGATCTTTTTTAGCTTGTAACGCGGCTAATTTTTGTTCAAGTATTACTTTTTCAGCTTCATAATCTGTTAAAAATTGAGTTAATCCTTTTGTTTCATGAGCAAAGACTTGTTGTTCCCGATCTAACTGCTGACGTTCATTTTTTAATAATTCAACAGTATTACCTAGCTCCTGTTCTTTAAAGCGAGCTGTCTCATTTTGTTGACGCAAACTTTCATAACTCTCGTTTAAATGAGCTAACTCCGTTTTTAAGCGTGTTACTAATGTTTCCCGTTGGCTAAGTTGACTCTCCATTTGTGCGACGTGTTCATTTAGGACTTTTAACTCTCCAGCTTGGGCAAATAAATTGCCTTGTCCCCCTTTTCTAGTGGCACCACCTGTCATTGACCCACCAGGGTTCATCACGTCTCCTTCTAATGAAACAACCCGATATTGATAATTAACCTGAGTTGCTAAGCGGTTAGCACTTGCTAAATCACGTGCTAACAGTGTCACCCCTAATAAATTTGCAATAATCGGTGAGACTTTCTGGTCATAGGAAATCAATTCACTGGCAATCCCAATAAAGCCTTCTGTTTGACGAACGCTTGCTAAAATATGGTCTGCTAGCTTACGCGGTCTAACTGTCGTTAAAGGTAAGAATGTCGCTCTTCCTATACGTTTCTTTTTCAAATAAGCAATACCTGCACGACCAGCTTGTTCATTTTCAACTACCACATGTTGTGCTGCCCCCCCCAGGGCTGTTTCAATTCCTAGCGCATACTCTTTTGGAACTTGAATCAACTCAGCTACGGCACCAACGATCCCATTTAATTCTGTTTTAGCTTTTAGTACTTCACGTACCCCTTGATAAAAACCAGCATAGTTATCTTGCAACTCTTGTAAACTTTTTTGTCTAGCTTGTGCTTGTTGTAAAATTTTTAATGCATCATACATTTGCTTTTCTTTTACTTCAAACTCTTGTTTACGATGAGTTAATTGTCTCTCTACTTCTTTTAAATCATTACTAAGAGCTAAGACTGTTTCTTGATAACTAGCTAACGCGATGTTCGCTTGTTCTTCACGTTGAACTAATTTTTGATTTTTTTCCACTAACATCTCATGTTGAGATAAAGCCGAACGATTTTTAGAATTTTCTTGTTCATGTTGTTTCTCTAAAAACTTCAATTCATTTCCGACTGTAGCACTTTCCTGCATGACTTCAATATATTCACTACGTAAATCAGCTAATTGTTCTTTAGCTGATTTACTGTACATTTGAACCGCTGTTTCAAGTTCTTTAACTGCTTTACGCAGTTCTTTTTGTTTAACTTCTTTTGTCTTCAAATCATCCAGTAACGCTTCACGTTCTTCTTCAAAAGCTTCTAACTTAACCTCAAGATTTTCTAATGTATTAGCATACTCACTAGTTGTTTTTTCTACATTTTGACTACGCTCAGCCAATACATTTTTTTGACCTTCTGTTTGTTCATAAGCTTCTGTTAACACTAATAATTCTTGCTGTCCCTCATCTAATTGCTGATCCAAGCTAGCTCGCTTATCATTCAAGTTAATTAATTGACGATCGAATGTGTCTATTTGTTTACTTAGACTCAAAAGCGTTGTATCTAGTTCGGTTAGACTGCTTTCTTTTGTCGCATATAACTCTTGATGCGTCAAAATATCCGCAACTGCAACCCCTACATCTAACTTAGTCAATTCTTCTTGATAACTTAAATATTTAGTTGCACGTTGGCTTTGATCCCTTAATGGCTCCAACTGAACTTCTAATTCATATACAATATCTTGAACACGATTTAAATTATCTTCTGTTTCAAACAATTTTTGTTCTGCCTGACGTTTACGTTGCTTGTACTTTAAAACACCTGCTGCTTCTTCAAAAATCCCCCGGCGGTCTTCCGGTTTACTATTAAAAATCGCCTCGACTTTCCCTTGGGAAATAATTGAAAAAGACTCTTTTCCCAAACCAGAATCCATAAATAACTCAATAATATCTTTTAAACGACAACTTTGTTTATTAATATAAAAATCACTATCACCATTTCGTTTCAAACGGCGTGTGACGCTTACTTCACTAAAATCTAGCGGTAAAAAACGCTCTTCATTGTCTAAAACTACTGTTACTTCTGCCACATTTAATTGTTTTCGTTTGGTCGTTCCTGCAAAGATAACATCTGGCATTTTACCACCGCGTAAACTTTTAGCCGATTGTTCTCCTAAAACCCAACGGATTGCCTCAGTTATGTTACTTTTCCCACTACCATTTGGACCTACGACAGCGGTTAATCCACGATCAAACTCGATAACTGTTCGCTCTGCAAAAGATTTAAATCCAGCTATCTCTAATCTTTTCAAATACACTAATCTCTGACTCCTTTCCGCTGTTCAACCTGTCATACTTTTACTGATAAAGTTAAAGACAGCTGAACAGTATCAAAAAAACTGACCTGTCCAGCTGATGTTTAATTATTGTTCAAATCTGATATTGCTGCAGCTGCTGCGCTCTGCTCCGCCATTTTTTTAGATTTTCCTTGCCCTCTTCCAATAACATGTCCTTCAACACTGACTTCAACAGCGAATTGACGATTATGGGCAGGTCCTTCTTCTCCGACCAATTGATAAGAGATAGCCACGTCACCGTTTCGTTGTAATATTTCTTGAAGCGCAGTCTTATGATCCATCTCATGTGAAAAAGCACCAGATTCTATTTTCGGAAAAATAACTTGTGCTACAAACTTTTCAGCTGCAACCAACCCTTGATCCAAATATAAAGCTCCTAAAAATGATTCGAATAAGTCACATAATAAGGCAGGTCTTTGACGACCATTGGAATTCTCTTCCCCTTTACCTAAACGAATATAGTGGTCAAACTGACACGCTTTAGCAAATTTAGCTAAACTATCTTCACAAACAATCGCTGCTCGCATTTTAGTTAATTTACCTTCTGGTAAATCTGTAAATTTCCCATATAAGTATTCTGAAATAATTAGCTCTAAAACAGCATCTCCTAAAAATTCCAAACGCTCATTGTCAGTTAGTTCTAAATATCGATGCTCATTGACATAAGATGAATGAGTAAATGCGTCTTCTAATAGTGTGGTATCTTTAAATTCAACTTGAAACCTTTTCTTTATCAACTGTAATAATTGTTCATTCATATCAATCACCCTTTTTCTTTTAACTACACTCATCTTATTATACTGTTTTTAACCAACTTTTTAAACGATTTAACTAAAATATCATGAAATACCTGATATAAAAGCTAATCACTAACCCTAATTGTTACTAAATATTTTAGACGCTCATAACCACTCAACAAAAAAACCAGTCTGGCGCTTGTCATGTTTGACTAGCTGCGACTGGTTTCATTTTTTAATTAATTTAACATCGTTTTTGGATCTAAGAATCCTTTTAACTCTTCTTCATTATAATCTGTTAACTCTAAGGCAGCTTCTAGCAAGCTCAATTCATTTTCAAAGGCATACTTCGCCGTCTTAGCACTCTCGTCATAGCCAATATGAGGACTCAAAGCTGTTACTAGCATCAAAGAATCGTCTAACAATTGAGTCATACGTTTTTCATTTACTTCAATGCCACTTAAGCAACGTTCTCTAAACGAGCACATGCCATCACTTAATAAACGCACTGTTTGTACAAAATTCAACATAATAACAGGTTTAAAAACATTTAATTCAAAGTTTCCCTGGCTAGCCGCAAATTGAATGGTTGTATGATTTCCCATAATTTGTGCTGTAATCATCGTTAAAGCCTCTGCTTGAGTAGGGTTAATCTTACCGGGCATAATTGAGGAACCAGGCTCGTTACTTGGAATCGTAATTTCACCAATACCACAACGTGGTCCACTAGCTAACCAGCGAATATCATTGGCAATCTTCATTAAGTCTCCTGCTAAGCCTGTCAAAATACCGTGAACAGCTGTCATATTGCTATGAGAAGTTAAGCCATAAAATTTATTAGGTTCGTCCATAAAACCTGGATAATACGTTTTATTAATTTCACTTACCATTCCTTTAGAAAAAGTCGGTGAGGCATTGAGACCCGTTCCAACAGCCGTTCCACCAATTGGCAAATAAGCTAATTCTTCTAAGGTTTGGTTTAATAAGTGTTGATTTTTTTCAATCATCCCGCGCCAACCACTAATTTCTTGGGCAAAAGTCAAAGGTGTCGCATCTTGTAAATGTGTTCGACCAATTTTAACTTGGTTTTGATAGGTCTTTTCCAAATTTTTTAATAGCTCAATCCAGTTACCCAACTCTGGTAAGACTTCTTCTTTTACCATACGATAAGCTGCCATATTCATTCCTGTCGGGAAGACATCGTTGGAACTTTGCGACTTATTAATGTCATCATTTGGATGTAACTGAATACCACGATTTTTTTGATTACCTAAAAAAGCAATGACTTCATTAACATTCATATTTGTCTGAGTCCCACTACCTGTTTGCCATACTTTCAAGGGGAAATGTTCTCCAATTGAGTCTTTAGCTAAAATTTCATCACAGACCTCTATAATTAACGTCATTTTTTCTTCAGCCAATTTGCCTTCTAGGCCATTCTGAACCGCAGCTGCTCGCTTTACGTGAACTAAACTACGCATTAATTCCTCTGGCATTACCTCTGTGCCAATCGGGAAATTTTGTAGACTACGCTGCGTTTGTGCGCCCCAGCTAGCCGTTGTAGCTACTTTAATTTCACCGATTGAATCTTTTTCTATCCGGTAATCTGTCACCTTCATCACTCCTTATAGACACATCCAACTTAGGGACAATCATCTGATTTAATTAGATCGCCGCTAAGTAAGTTGATGTCATTAGTTATTTCTTAATTATCATAACGTTTCTCTTACTATTAGTAAATATTTCTGAAAATCTAACCTCTTAAAATCACATTATTTTAGTGTTAATCCATAATTTGTTTTAAAATACTTTCTGATACACCATGTTCGCGAGCCACTTCTAGTACTGTTTTATCTTCACGTAAACTTTGTTTCGTAATAGATGATGCCTCATCATAGCCAATATGACTTGCCAAGCTAGTTGTCAAATAAGTACTTCTTTCTAACAATTCACGACAACGTTTTTCATTCACTTCAATTCCAATTACACAATTATCAATAAATGAACGGAAGGCGTTGGTTAACGCATTGAATGATTCAATCATTGTATAGAAAATAACCGGTTCAAATGCATTTAACTCTAACTGCCCCGCTTCAACAGCCATTGAAATCGTCACATTATGACCTGCAACTAAAAAGGCCGCTTGCGTCACCACTTCAGGAATCACCGGATTAATCTTACCTGGCATAATTGATGATCCATTTTGACGTGAAGGGATAAATAACTCACCTAGGCCCGTACGAGGACCAGATGATAACAGACGAATATCATTGGCAACTTTCGATGTACTTAAAGCGATTGTTTTCAAACAATCTGATACTACTGCATAACAATCAATATTTTGAGTCCCATCGACTAAGTCCTCAGCTACCTCTAAATCAAAACCAGTAATACTATTTAAATGTTTTACTACCATGTTAGGTAGGTCATTGTGGGCTGAGATACCTGTCCCTATCGCTGTCCCCCCCATGTTCAATGAACTAATTTCTGAACGAACATTGACAAGACGGGCAATATTACGTTTCGTCAACACATAGTAAGCATTGAATTCTGCCCCTACTGTAATAGGTACTGCATCACTTAATTGTGTCCGTCCCATTTTTTTAATATCCTTAAATGCTTCCGCTTTAACTTTAAAAGCTGCTGCCAAGTCACTTAAGGTCGGTAATAACTGATCCATCATTTTCAAGAAGGTTAATTTCCCAGCACTTGGGTAAACATCATTCGTTGACTGACCTTTATTGACATGATCGTTCGGACTAACAACCGTATAATCACCTTTTTCGCCACCTAATAATTCAATCGCACGATTAGCTAAGACTTCATTAATGTTCATATTCGTACTCGTACCTGCCCCACCTTGAATGGGGTCAACAATCATTTGATCATATAGATTTCCTTGCAACATCTCATCAGCGGCTTTAATAATAGCCTCACCTATTTTTATATCTAATTCGCCTAACTCCATATTTGCCATAGCGGTTGCTTTTTTTATTTCAACTAGACTTTCAACAAATAATGGATCTAATTTAAGCTTAGTAATTTGAAAGTTATCCACTGCACGTTGCGCATTGACCCCATAATAAGCTTCTTTCGGAATATCTATATTACCTACACTGTCATGTTCTTTACGATACATTTTAATTCCTCCTAATTAGTTGTTGGCTTTCTAGTTTGTAATTTTTCATTTATTAAAACTATTTAACACTGTTTTTTTATAATTATAGTATAACTAAAAAAAAGCGCTTTCTGATCTTTCTCATGTATATTTTTTACTATCTGTGGCTTTTTTTAATCTATTCAAGCAGTATTCTCATACAATTCCCTTAGTGTTCTCTTTTAATTCACAGAAAATGAAAAGGGTTACATAAAACCGAATAAAAAACAAAAAAAGACCTGAGCCTAGGACTCAGATCTTTTTTTATTCGTATTTAACGTTTTTCAGCTGTTACGCCAACTTTACTCCATAATTCATTAGATCGTAATTGCGGATCCCAATCAAAGCCTGTAACACGACTACTAACTGGTAATACTTCATTACGATACAAAGTTGGAATAACAAAGGCTTCATCTACAGCATATGCTTGCCATTCGTCAAATGCTTTTTTACGGAAATCAGCATCAAATGATTTTTCAGAATCAATATTTGCTAGTAATTTATCATTTTCTTCACTTGCAAAACGTGTGTAGTTAAATTGTGCATTACGTCCGTATAAACCACTTGGTGAAGGATCTTCCCCGACTCCCCACGCCCCTTGGTAAACATCAATCTCAGGGTCATCATTTTTCAATTTGTCATAAAATGACTGCATATCTAGTAAACGACCACCTGTTAATTCAACATTTAAACCAATGTCTTTCCACTCTTGCATATAATACTCTGCTAATGGTTGCGCTGTTTCACCACCAGACATTGAAGCAAACTTGATTACTAACTCTTTGCCATCTTTATCTTCAACTAAACCATCACCATCGACATCTTTATAACCAGCATCTGCTAATAATTTTTTGGCTTTGTCTTTATCTTGAGTGTAACCTTTTAATTCAGAGTTGTGGAATGTTTTAAAAATTGGTGGAATTAATGTTGTCGCATTTGAACGTAACCCGTTGTAGAATTGACTTCCAACAACATTATTATCAACCGCATAGCCCATTGCTTGACGCAAATTTTTATCAGCCATTTTTGCTTTTGAATCAGTTACAACTTCGTCATGTTCCTTATCCCACTTGCCTTGTTTAAACCCAATATACGTATATGATAATTCTTCACGACCTAAAATTTCGTAACCTTCAACATCTTTAAACGTTGGGTACATATCTGTTGGTACTTTAAGTGCAATATCATATTTTTTAGATTTTAAAGCTTCTACGATTGAGGCTGGTTGAGCTGTTGAAAAAACTAATTTATCCATCTTAGGTTTTTCTCCATAGTAGTGTTTATTTGGCACATAGACTACTGATTCACCTGGTTTAATTTTATCCATAACATATGGACCAAACGTTACTGGATTTTTACGAACAGCATCTGATGACTCCAGGTCTTTCACCGGAATATCTTTTAAGACGTGTTTCGGTGCCGCATTTCCTGATAAACCACCGTCAACTTGTAACATACTTGGATTCATCTCTTTAAATTCAACCGTCATTGTTTTATCATCGACTTTTTTAATCCCTGAAATGGTATCTGCTTTACCACTATGATAATCATCCATCCCCACAATATTCGTATAGCGATTATCATAACGCACACCTGTATAGTCTTTATGTCCAATAATCTCATAAGGGTAGATCACATCTTCAATCGTCACAGGTTCACCATCTGACCAGACAGCTTCTTTTTGTAATGTTACTGTGGCAATATTTTTATCTTTATCAATATCTAATTTAGCGACTCCATCATTAGTGATTTTAAAATCTTTATCCATTGTAAATAACGGTTCATGTGAAGGTGTCATAAATTGAAGATCTGTATTGTCTGAATATAATTCCCATAAGAATAAACCTTGGAATTGTGAATCCGTTACAACTGCCACATCTAACGTCCCACCTTCAATTGGCTTCTCTTTATTTGAAACTGCTAAAGGAAAACTTTCCATATCGACTTTTTCGATTGACTTATTTTCTTTCGCCTTATCACCTTTTTTTCCTCCACCACTACACGCTGCTAGTGATAGTACTGCTACAGCTGTTAAAGCTAACAATCCATACTTTTTACTTTTTTTCATTATTCATAACCCTCCTTTTAGTTTTAACCCAAACGTTGTCTAGCATCCGCTGAACGTTTCAAGGCTTGACCCACATAATTGATACTTAACATCATAACTAAAATTAAAATTGAGGCTGGTAACCAGACCCATAATTTATTTGATAGAACATCCCCATTTGCAGCATAGGCAATTAAGGTTCCCAAACTAGGGACATCACTCGGCAAACCAAAACCTAAGAAGGTTAGGGTTGTTTCAATCCCAATATTTGAAGCAAAGTTCATCGTTAAATTGGTAATAATTAGGGAACTCAAGTTAGGCATAATTTCTCTAAACATGATTTTAAAATCGCTTGTTCCCAATGTTTTCGAGGCACTTACATAGTCTCTACGACCTTCGGATAAAGTCTTACTTCTAAAAAGTCTGGCTTTGCCGACCCAATAGAACCCACTCATGATAAAGATAAATGACCACACATTGTATCGTGGAATAATCGTAACAAAAACGATGATAATCATTTGAATTGGTAAGATCATAACAAAATCGACAATCCTCATTAAAATATTGTCAACAATTCCACCGTAATAGCCAGCTGCAATCCCTAACCCAACTCCAATAACTGACGTGATAATTGTGATTGCAAAACCAATCATAATTGAGTTTCTAGCACCAATAATCAACTGGCCTAAAACATCACGCCCACCTTCGTCTGCTCCTAAGAGAAAAGTCATGTCTTTGGTCAAACTATACGTACCAGGTTCAGCGTATTTATCTAAAATACTCACCTTCATAATATCTGCTTGATTAACTACTAAAGCACCAATGAAAACCGTCAGTAAAATGATGACTAACAAGGCTAATGAAAATAGTGCTAATTTATCTTTTTTAAACTCACGGCTGATCATCTTAACACCCATCGGTGGGATACTTTCAACTGCAACATCTGTCTTGCTAATTGCTTCGCTCATACTATTCGCCATCCTTTCCTAAGTTATTTATTATTGAATTCTGATTCTAGGGTCGACAATACTCATAATAATATCGGATAATAACGTCCCAATTAAGGTCGCAATTCCTAAGATTAAAATAAGTGAGGTAATGACCGTATAGTCACGTTGGAGAATCGAATCAATAAACAACTTACCAATACCAGGATAGGCAAATATTTTTTCAATCACGATTGACCCACTAATTAAACCTGTAATTTCATATCCTAATTGTGAGGCAATTGGTAGTGATGCATTTCTGAAAATATGACGCGTATAAACACGATTAGTCGGAACCCCTTTTGATCTAGCTGTCCGAACGTAGTCAAGACCTTGGGAATCGATCACTTCGCTTCGTAAGTATTGAATCGTAACGGCTGTAGCAAGCAAGGCTTGAGAGATACCTGGTAAAATCAAATGATGGAATCTATCCCAGTAATACGCTCCGGTCCCTTTCACTGCCCAGCTGGACACTGATCCTGTTGTAGGGAACCAATCCAAACGGTAACCAAAGATAAATAACATAATTAAGGCAAAGATAAATACCGGCACTGCAAAACTAAAGAAATTATAAATCACTACCATCTTGTCAAACCAAGAATTTTTATAACGACCTGAAAGTAAACCTAAAGGTAAGGCAATCAAGTAGGTCATAATCACGGTAACAATTGATAATAAAATCGTATTTAATGCACGCTCACCAATAATGGTTGAAACTGGTAACTTATAAAGGAAGCTTGTTCCAAAATCACCATGTAAGGCATTACCAATCCATCTAAAATACTGGGTATACCATGGATCATTTAAACCTGCTGCCTCACGCATCTGTTCAATAACAGCTGCATCCATGTTAGGGTTAATCAAACCTGTAAAAGGATCCCCAGGCATGGCCTTAGCTAATAAAAAGATGAATACGCTTAAAATCATAATTTGCGGAATCATCAAAATAACACGTCTTAATATCGTCTTCCACATAATTAGTTCCCCCCACTTTCCAAATGTAACAACGCCGCCAAATGAGATGGACTAACTGGTGCTAAATCGTATACTCGTCCATTTTCATCATAATAGTCTCTTTGTAAGGTTTGGAACTCACGTTCCACTTCCCGACGACGCGTTTTATGTGCTTCACGATTCGCCACATCAATCTTTGGAATCGCAGACAATAAACGTTTGGTGTATATATGTTGAGGGTTGTTATAGATATCTTCTCGTGTCCCGATTTCAACAAAACGACCTTTGTGCATAATTGCTAAATTATCACACATATGTTTCACAACACCTAAGTCATGAGAGATAAATAAGTAACTGAGACCAAATTGTTCTTGAATATGTTTCATAAAGTTCAAAACTTGGGCTTGAACTGACAAATCTAAAGCTGAGACAGGTTCGTCTGCCACAATTAACTTAGGACTCGTTGCCACCGCTCGAGCTACCCCTAAACGTTGACGTTGTCCGCCTGAGAATTCATGAGGGTATTTGTACAACGCATCGGTTGGCATACCTACAATATCTAACATCTCTTGTACTTTGCGTTTTTCTTCCTGATCAGATAGCCGTTCAAAGTTATGAATCGGTTCACCAATAATATCAATCACCCTTTTTTTAGGGTTTAAACTAGACATCGAATCTTGGAAAATCATCTGGACATCTTTGTTATAATCTAACGATTTACGAATGCTCTTTTTTGTAACATCTTGCCCTTCATAAATAATTTCCCCTGAGGTAACTTTTTCTAAACCAACAATCGCTTTTCCTGTTGTTGATTTTCCTGAACCAGACTCTCCAACTAGACCATAGGTTTTGCCTTTTTCAATGATAAAATCAACACCATCAACTGCAAACACGTGATCTGTCACACGATTGAAAAAACCACTCCGTATTGGGTAATGAACTTTTAAATCTTTAATTGTTATTAACTCACTCATTAAGCCTCACCTACCTGATCTTTAAAATGAAATCCTTGATAACAGGTGCAACGGACAAGATGATCTGGTCCAACTTCATGCAACTCTGGTTCTTCTTCATGGGCACTCTCTGGTATCCAACCAATCCTTGAGGCGAAACGACAACCCTTACGTGGTAAATTCTTTAAAGAAGGGACAATCCCTTCAATAACATGTAAGTCTTGATCAATAGAATCTTCTTGTGGAATCGAGTTTAACAATGACCGCGTATAAGGATGTTTCGGATTGGCAAAAAGTTCAGCAACGAGTGCCTGCTCAACCACTTGTCCTGCATACATGACGGCTACTCGATCAGCCATTTCAGCTACAACAGCTAAATCGTGGGTAATTAAAATAATTCCCGCCTCAGTTTCTTGTTGTAATTCTACTAATAAATCTAATATTTGTGCTTGAATCGTAACGTCTAAAGCCGTAGTTGGCTCATCAGCAATAATAATAGGTGGCTTACACGAAATAGCAATAGCAATAATAACCCTCTGACGCATGCCTCCTGAAAGTTCATGGGGGTATTGTTTAGCAACACGCTCTGGATTTTTAATCCCCACTTGCCCTAACAATTCAAGGACACGAGCTGCTCGTTTTTCTTTACCAAAATCAGTATGGTATGACAACCCTTCAGCAATTTGATCACCAATTCTCATTAAAGGGTTTAACGCTGACAAGGGATCCTGGAAAATCATGCCGATATCGTTACCACGTACTTGATTGTACAAGGTTTCATTAAACTCTAGTAAATTCAGATTTTTATAAATAACCTGTCCAGTGATTTTTGTATTTCCTGCATTGTGCAACCCCATAATCGTTGTTGCTAAGGTACTTTTGCCACATCCAGATTCTCCAACAATAGCTAAAATCTCATTTTTATCAAGTGTTAAAGAAATACCATCAACAGCATCATAATAATCGTCCTTGATTCGAAACCCTGTATGTAAATCGCGGATGTCTAATAATTGTTCCTCTTGCTTCATTAGGCTACCCCTTCCTACTTTTTGGTTAAAGAAAAATAAATTATTTTTTAATCTTTTTTTAATTTTCTCTCTGATATTTAATGATTATACCTTGTTTTCTCATTTAAGACAACTTTTTCTCATAAAAAAATCATATTTATCTAAATATGTCGGAAAATAAAACAAAAAAAACAAGTTATTATTAGTTTTCTCTAATAATAACTTGTTTTTTATTGATGGCTAGTTATATACTCAACTGCTGCACCGATTGTTTCGATTTTTTCAGCATCCTCATCCGAAATCTCTGTTCCAAACTCATCTTCTAGTTCCAGAACAAATTCCATGATACTAATTGAATCCGCGCCTAAGTCGTCTTTAATGTTAAGGTTTTCTACAACCTTTTCTTCTTCAATATCAAAATGTTTTGTGATAATTGAACGTACTTTTTGTAGGACTTCCTCTTTAGTCATGTCTGTTCACCTCCAAACTATTGCAAACTCTTTACAAAGAACTCACTACTATTTTACTGATATATCTTAGGTTTGTCTATCCTTTTTTTATAAATCACGGCTTAAACTTACTTATTTTTGATCTCAACTTCCACTTCATTTTCAAAGTGCGTCACCAAATCAGCAATAACCTGACTATCTAGCATCGTTTTAATTTGAGTAATCGTATGTTTGACAGCCTCGGGGCCAGTTGAACCATGGGTTTTAATAACAGGGGCTTTCAGCCCAAACAAGACGGCTCCCCCATGAGAGGAATAATCCAATTCTTGTTTCATTTGTTTTAAGGAGTCTTTCAATAGTAGTGCCCCCAACTTCCCTTTCCAACCTGCGCCTAAAATTGATTTTTTCAAAACAGACATCAACGATAGCGCCGTTCCCTCTGTCGCTTTTAGGACGGCATTTCCGGTAAAACCATCCGTTACCACAACATCAGCTGCACCCGTTAGTAACTCTCGGGCTTCAATGTTACCAATAAAATTCAAATTAGGATCTGAAGACAATAACTCATAAGTTTTCTTCGTCAAATCACTACCCTTAGATGCTTCGGAACCATTATTTAACAAAGCTACCCGTGGTTGCTTAATTCCACGGACATTTTTGGCATAGTATGAGGCTAAAATACCATACTGTAATAAATGCTCAGGTTTATTATCAGCATTTGCACCCATATCAATAAAGTCAAAGCCTGCATCAGGTTGCCCCATAACTGGCATCGTTGTCATTAGACCTGGACGTTCAACATTTTTAATTCTCCCAATGATAAACAATCCCGCTGCTAAAAGTGCTCCGGTATTTCCAGCTGAAAAAATAGCATCCGCCTGCCCTTCTTTAACAGCCTTTGCTGCTAAAACCATTGACGCTGTTTTTTTACGACGAATAGCCCGAACCGGTTCATCATCACTTTCAATTTTTTCATCTGTGTGAATGATAGTTATATTTGTTTCAGAAGTGATATATTTTCTAATCTCACTCTCTTTTCCATATAACTGAAATTCAATATCTGGATAGCTTGCTTGTGCTAACATAATTCCTTCAACAATTGCTCGTGGCGCATGATCGCCACCCATTGCATCAACTGCTATTCTCATAACTTACTCCTCTTCTTCCTATAATATCGTTTAGTCAAACCACGTATTGGTTGTTTCTTCATTAAATAATTTTTGTTTAAGTAAGGCATACTCACTTAATTGCCACCAATCTGGAACTTGCCAAATAGCTGCCGCATCTTGTCTAGCTGCTTCCATGATCGCAAAATCAGCAACTATGTCCCCGACACTAAACTCTGGTAAGCCGGATTGTTTCGCTCCAAAGACTTCACCAGGGCCACGCATTTCTAAATCTTTTTGACTTAGAACAAACCCATCATTAGTCTCTGTCATAATCTTCATACGGGCAGCTCCAACGTCACTCTTTGGGTTAGCAACTAAAATACAGTGAGAGGCTTTTTTCCCTCGGCCAACACGGCCACGTAATTGGTGTAACTGAGCCAAACCAAAACGATCGGCATCCATAATAATCATGACTGTCGCATTTGGTACATTGACGCCCACTTCAATAACCGTCGTTGAAACTAAAACTTGGCACCTATTTTCTTTAAACTCTGCCATAATTGCGTCTTTTTCTGATGCCTTCATTTTACCGTGTAAAAGCCCCACTTCAAATTTCTCCTGATACTGCTCTTGGAGATGCTCGTATATCTCAGTAGCATTTTTGACATCTAACGTTTCTGATTCTTCAATTAAAGGACAGATAACATACGCTTGATTACCTGCTTGTAACTCTTTATTTAACCACTCGATAACTGCTTCAAATTGTGGCGGACGTACCCACCTAGTTTCAATCGGAATGCGACCCGCAGGGAGTTCATCAATGACAGAGACATCCATTTCACCATAAGCTGTAATCGCTAATGTTCGAGGAATAGGGGTAGCCGTCATGAATAGAACATCTGGGTTTAAACCTTTTTCCCTTAGAATCTTCCGTTGGTTAACACCAAAACGATGTTGTTCATCTGTGATAACTAAACCCAACTGATGGAAAATAACCTCTTCTTGAATTAAAGCATGGGTTCCCACTATAATATCGAGTCGGCCATCAGCCAACTCTGATAAAATTTGACGGCGCTCTTTAGCTTTAGTCGAACCTGTCAATAAAGCAACTTTAACTTCCAACGGATCAAATAACTCATTAAGACTGGCCAGATGCTGTTCTGCTAAAATCTCAGTAGGCACCATCAACGCTCCTTGGTGCCCTGCACTCACCGTAGCGTATAAAGCAATAGCGGCAACTACTGTCTTTCCACTCCCCACATCTCCCTGTAAAAGACGCAACATATGGTTAGAACTACGCATATCACGACAAATATCATTCGTGACTTTTTTTTGGGCATTTGTCAGCTCAAAAGGGAGGGTTTGAGTAAAATTTTTTAATCGATTCACATCATATAGTAGGGCTTGCCCTTCATTTACATCCCGTTCTTGTTGCCGAAGTTGTTGCAACTTTAGTTGAAATTCAAAAAATTCCTCATAAATCAAACGACGACGAGCTAATTGACTCATACGCTGATCAGGGGGGAAATGCATCATTTCAACTGCCGGACGCCTTGCCATTAAATTATATTGCTTAAGTAACTTCGTAGGGAGCCATTCAGCAATTAGCTCGCCATACTCAACAAAAGCTAGACGAATTAAATCAACTAAGGTTGTTTGTCTCATTTGTTTTGTAACATGGTAGATTGGTGCAAAATCAATCTCACTCTCTTTTCCTCCAAGGATTTTCATTCCTGTTAAAGACTTGCGTTTGGCATCCCACTTGCCATAAACCGCAATTTCCTCCGAGACATTAATCTTATTCTTCAAAAAATTTTGATTAAAAAATGTGACATTAATAACAGCATGGTCTTGCATCATTCGGAAGCTTAGACGACTTTTACGATAGCCATAGTGAGAAACAACTGCGTCAGATAAAACTAAACCTTTTAAGACGACTTTTTCTTGGTCGGCAATTTCTGTTAATTCTTTTGTTTGAATATCATCATAACGAAATGGATAATAGGTTAGCAAATCTTCCACTGTCTCAATACCAAGTTTAGCTAAAACTTCTACTCGTTTAGGTCCAACACCTGACAAACACTGAACAGAATCTGTCAACTTTTTCATAAGCCACCTCCATGCTTTTTACTTGCTGTCTACTATTATACAATACAAAAAAGCCAAACAAAACTGTTTGGCTTTTTTGTATTAATTTAGTTATTCAACTGAGAATAAGTATGGATAAACTGGTTGTTCCCCATTATGAATTTCAACTTCTAATTCACTATCAATATTTAAAAGCGCCGCCTCTAGAGCTTCTGCTTCTTCCATCTTACCGTCTTCTCCTACAATAATCGTCACGATTTCACTATCTTCAGTTAACATTTTTTCCAATGTTGCTAAAGATGCGCCTGCTAATTCAGGTTGGCAAACGATAATTTTCCCTTCTAACATGCCAATGTATTGATCTTTCACAATCTCAATTCCATCGATGTTAGTATCTCGGACTGCTGTGGTGACTTGGCCACTTGTAACATCTTCAAGCATGTCGGTCATCGCAGCTTGGTTCTCTTCAAGCGATACTTGATCGTTAAAGCCTAACATTGCTGTCATCCCTTGAGAAACTGTTTTTGATGGAATCACCACGACAGGTAACTCACTAACCTCAGCGGCTTGATCTGCTGCCATAAAGATGTTTTTATTATTTGGTAAAATAATTACTTTTTCAGCATTTACCTCTTCAATTGCTTTCAAAATATCTTCTGTACTTGGATTCATCGTTTGACCACCACTAATAACATAGTTGGCACCTAAGCTACGAAATAACTCTTGTACTCCAGCTCCAGCTGCGATGGCAATCACACCATAAGGTGTTGGTGCAGGTTTTTCTGTGACTACTTTTTCATTTTCTAAAATAGTATCATGTTGTTGACGCATGTTATCTACTTTAATTTTAACTAATGAGCCAAATTTTTGACCATAGTTCATCACTTCACCTGGGCGTTCAGTATGTACATGAACTTTAATGATTTCATCATCGGCTACGACTAGTAAGGAGTCCCCTAATTCATTTAAATAGTTACGGAACGTATCATAATCAAATTCGCTATCGACTGTTTCACCTTCACCGATTTTCACCATAATCTCTGTACAGTAACCAAATTGAATATCTTCAGTTGCCACATGCCCTGCGACACTGCGATGATGTTCTGCATTCACCATTTCATCCATCTGTGCTGTGTTTGGTTGGTAAACAGGATTTTCTACAGCTTTTCCAGAAAGCACTTCTAAGAAACCTTCATAGATAAACAATAGACCTTGTCCACCACTATCAACTACACCTACTTCTTTTAAAACAGGCAATAAATCTGGTGTTCGGTCTAATGATTTTTTAGCACCTTCAACAACAGCTGTCATTACTTCAATACAGTCATCCGTTTCAAGCGCTTTTTTTTCACCAGCTTTCGCAGCTTCACGTGACACAGTTAAAATAGTCCCTTCAACAGGCTTCATCACTGCTTTATAAGCTGTTTCAACCCCATGTGTAAAGGCTGATGCTAACTCTTTTGCTTCTAACTCTACTACATCTGGAATTTTTTTAGAGAAACCACGAAATAATTGAGATAAAATAACTCCTGAATTACCACGGGCTCCCATTAATAAGCCTTTTGAAAGAACTTGTGCAAGCTCTCCTACATTCTCTGATACGCTTGATGTGACTGCTTTAGCGCCACTTGTCATTGATAAGTTCATGTTCGTTCCTGTATCACCATCTGGTACTGGAAATACATTTAACGAGTTAACATATTCTGCATTTTTATCCAATCGGTCTGCTCCAGCTTGTACCATTGCTTGAAACTGTCCGCTATTAATTGCTGTTACCTTCACTTAATTATCCTCCTTAGATTAAACTACTCAGATTATAATTAATCCGGCAGCACACGTACGTCTTGAACAAACACATTGACTGAATTAGCCGTCATGCCTAACATTGTTTCAAGGTTATATTTAACACTTTCTTGCACATTTCGGCTTACTTCTGAAATTTTTGTTCCGTAGCTAACAATGGTATAAACGTCAATTGCTACACCGTTGTCTTCTTGACGAACAACAACCCCACGAGCATAATTCTCTTTGCGTAGAATTTCATTTAAATTATCTTTAATTTGATTTTTACTAGCCATTCCAACAATGCCGTAAATATCAGTTGCGGCACCGCCAACTACCGTTGCGATAACATCATTACTAATTTCGATCGTTCCTGCTTGCGTTTTAATTTTTACAGCCATAAGATTAAGCCTCCTTTGAGCAAAAAAGCCCATTTTCTTCTCATTATTTTATCATAGGCACGTATCATTTAAAAGGTTTATCCTCCTTTTATTAGTAAATACTTCTCGCTTTCTTAAAAATAACTGGAAACTTTCCATGATTTTAGTAATAAAAACATAAATTCTACTTGCAAAAACTTCCTAGCTATGATAAATTAATCTAGTATGAGCAGAACAAATTTCTGTTACAAATAACAAAGCAAAGGAGGAAGAAACATGGCAAAAGAATGTTATATTACTGGACGTAAATCTAGAAGCGGTAATACACGCTCTCACGCGATGAATGCATCAAAACGTACTTGGAAACCTAATTTACAAAAAGTTCGCATTTTAGTAGACGGTAAACCAAAGAAAGTTTGGGTTTCAACTCGTGCTTTGAAATCAGGTAAAGTTGAACGCGTATAAAACATTTAAAACATAAATGACCCTCAAACAAGGTTTGAAGGTCATTTTTATTTTGCCTATTTTTATAAATCACAACTTTGAATGACTGCCACACGACCACTTTTAAAAGAAAAATTAGTCGTCTTGCCAACAAACTCATTGCTCGCAAAACTAATCGGCAAGTCACTATCATAATTGGTTAAAGCGTACTTTGCATCATACAGAGTTAACCCCGTAACAGGTGTTAATGTCACGTAAGCCAAGTATTTTTTATCGGCTTCTTTTATGACACTGTACTTACCTGGTTTAAAATACGTCACCGTATTTTGTTGGTCCTTAATCGTCAAACGGTCTAGGATGGTCGCAAATGGGGGATGTAGCGGTAGCCAAAGATTAGCTAAAAAATGATCTAAACGGCCGCCTGTTGCCCCAATCAAGGTATAGTTTGTCTTTGAATTTGCTTTTTCCATCACCAATCTTAACGCCATTTGAGTGTCTGTCTCATCTTTTTCTGCCTGAGCATAATACCTTTCTGCTACATTTTCCTCAACGAAACTCAACTCTTTTGCACTCAAAGAATCAAAATCTCCTACTGCCATATTAGGAATAATTCCTTGTTGAATTAGGTGTAAAGACCCTCGGTCAATCCCTACCCAAAAAATTTCCTGTTCTAAATACTCTGTTAAATCAGGCCACAACTCAGGGCAACCCCCTGCCACTAACACAATATTAGTTATCATGATTAAGACTCAATAGCGTGACGTAATTCAGATATTCTAGCATTTGGATCTTCTGAACTATACACAAATGACCCTGCTACAAAAACATCGGCACCAGCTTGTGCACATAGTGCAGCTGTTTCAGGTACAACGCCACCATCCACTTCGATTTCATAAGTGTAGTGATGTTCTTGACGTAAATGAGCTAAGGTTTCAATCTTAGCTAAACATTCTGGAATAAAAGCTTGTCCGCCAAAACCTGGATTGACAGTCATAACTAACACCAAGTCTACCATTGGTAATATTTCAGCAATTGCTGAAACTGGCGTAGCCGGATTAATCACGACCCCTGCTTTTACTCCGGCATTCTTAATCATTTGTAAAACACGGTGTAAATGCAACGTACTTTCTTGGTGAACGACAATGATGTCTGCTCCAGCTTTAGCAAAATCTTCCACAAAGCGTTCTGGCTCAACAATCATCAAGTGAACGTCTAAAGGAAGTTTAGTAACTGGACGTAGGGCTGAGACAATGTTAGGACCTAAGGTAATATTAGGTACAAATTGGCCGTCCATAACATCAACATGAATATAATCTGCTCCACCTTGCTCAACTAATTTGACATCTCTTTCTAAATTGGCAAAATCGGCGCTTAAAATTGACGGTGCTATTTTCATAATATAATCCCCTTTTTATTTTTTGTTTTTACCATAAACAGGTTTACGTTTTTCAATTTCTTCCAAAAACTGTAAATAATGTTGATAACGACTTTTTAAAATGACGCCTGCTTCAACTTGTTTCTTAACATCACATTTTGGTTCGTGAACGTGCTTACACTCTCTAAATTTGCAAAAATCAGCTGCTTCATTAATTTCTGGAAACTGTTTTGTCAACTCTGGCACAGTAATTTCCATAAAATCAATGGCACTAAACCCTGGTGTATCTCCCACTAAACCACCACCTAGAGGGATTAATTCCACGTGTCGTGTCGTGTGACGACCTCGACCTAAAGAAGTCGAAATTTCACCCGTCTTTAAACCTAATTCCGGTGACAAACGATTTAACAATGTTGATTTCCCTGCTCCAGTTTGTCCCATAAAGACTGTCAACTTACCATCAAACAGTCTTAAGATAGCCTCAGTAGCTTCTAAATCACTGTCTAAGCTTGGTAAAATAACTTGATAGCCAATTGCTTCATATCCTTTTTTAACCTCTAAGATCTCCTGATAACCATCATCATTCAATAAATCTACTTTAGTAAGATAAATAATCGGCCTGATAGCTTCATACTCTAAGGTTACTAAAAAACGATCTAATAGATTGCTAGAAAAATTAGGTTCTACACAACTCATAACAATCACGCCTTGATCGATATTGGCAACCGGTGGGCGAACCAGTTCGTTATGACGGGGAAGTAACTCTAAGACATAACCATCTGTCAAATTATCACTTTCAAACATAACATAGTCACCCACTAAAGGTGTCAGATTACGATTCCTAAAATTCCCTCGAGCACGTGTTTGATAGGTTTGACCCTCCGAAAAAACATAATAAAACCCACTCAAAGCTTTTCTAATTTGTCCTTTTTTCATAATACACCTCCATCTTCTCTTCTGTTTTACTCTACTTAATGTTAAGCAATATTTCAAGCTATTTCTCCTCAAGACTAGTTAATCCTAACAAAATAAAAAAGCAGCGGTTCTTTTTAAGAACTCGCTACTTTTTATAAAAACTAATGACCCTTAGCAATATCTAATTGATTGTCTTTTTGATTAGCGTCTGCCTCGACCTTCTCTGGCGCTGAATCAGCAGTTCCAGGAGCTCCTTGCGTTTCTTCTTTTGCCTCTGGTGTATCAGATGATTCTTGAACTTCAGACGATTCCTCTGATTTATCTGGCTCTTTTGATTCTTCAGGCACAGATATTACAGGTGTTTCGGAATCTGAGGTAGGTGACTCTTTCGGTTCTTCGCGGCTAGCGCTTGAACTATCGGAGGCTGTAGATGACTCCGTTTCTTCCGTGCTTTCCGAACTTTGTGGCTCTTCGACACTTTCCGAATTTTGCGACTCTTCTATACTTTCTGAATGGCTAGTAGCTGGTTCGGAATCTGGAGTTGGAGTAACGGGAGTTGGTTCAACTGGTTTCGGTTCAACTGGTTCTTTCCCTAATGAAATAACCACAGAAACCGTATCCCCCACATTGACTTCGGATTTGGCTTCTGGAGTATGAGCTATAATATGACCCTCACTCATTTCCTCAGAATAAAGATAGGTTTCGCCGCCATATACTAACCCTTTACTTTCTAAATAAGTTTGAGCTTCTGATTTTGTATAACCTATCATACTCCTTAGGCTAACAGGTCCTGGCCCTTCACTCACAATCAACTCAATTTGATCTTTTTTCGGGTTAAGTTTTTTATTAGGTAATGGTCTCTGAGAGATAATATGCCCTTCTGAGACCTTTTCATCAGTTTCTTTGCTGATTTCTATTTGTTCTTTAGAAAAACCTAAATCTTTTAATTTACGTTCTGCATCTTTATATGGCATATCAGCAAAATCGTCAATTTTTATGGTTTTAGGCCCTTTACTAATATAAAGAGTGATTTCGGTCTTTTCTTTAACTTTAAGTGATGATTCTGGTTCAGTTTTCACAACTTTCCCAGCAGGAATTTGGTCATCTGTCACTTCTTCAACTTCTGAATTAATTTTTAATTTTTTATCATTAATTAATTGCGTTGCTTGAGCAACAGATTTTCCTTCTACATCTGGTACTACTCGACTCGGTGTCGGTTTAAATATAAAGAAAAGTAACAAGATCCCAAGTGCTACTATCGGAAGTAACCATAGCCACCATCTTTTCTTTTTTTTCTTCTCCATTGGCGGTTCATCAAACTGCACAAAAGAAGTGGTTTTATCAAGACTTCCAACAGGCGGTGCCATGTGACGAAATGACTCTGGCATTTCATCTGGTAACTCAGAAGGTAACACTTTCGTTTCTTCGTTCATACTGGTCGGTTCATAAACTGCTTCGCCATAACGAGCAGGTTCTAAAGACGTTTCCAAATCTTGACGCATTTCATCAGCTGTCATGTAACGATCAGCTGTTTCTTTGGCCGTCGCATGGTAAATAACATTTTCCAATGCTTGCGGAATAACAGGATTAGCTGCTCTCACTGAAGGTACATCACTTTGAAAATGTTTTAGGGCAATAGAGACAGCCGACTCTCCTTCAAACGGAACAGTTCCCATAATTAATTCATATAGAATGATCCCTAAAGCATACAAATCCGATTGACGGGTTGCCATGCTTCCACGAGCTTGTTCTGGTGAGAGATAATGGACTGATCCAAGTAAGGTATTGGTCTGTGTTAAAGACGTTTCTGATAAAGCAATCGCAATCCCAAAATCTGCAATTTTAACATTACCGTAGTCATCTAATAAAATATTTTGTGGTTTTAAATCACGATGCACAATACTGTGTTCATGTGCTAAGGCAGTCCCTTCCAAAATTTGTGACATAATGGAAACAACTTCTGTCAACGGAATAGTTTGATGGGTTTGAATATATTTTTTTAGATCCGTTCCTCTAACATATTCCATAACTAGATACTGCATACCATCTTCTTCACCCACATCATATACACCAACAATATTGGGATGATCCAATTCCGAGGCAGCTAACGCTTCACGCTGAAACCGGCGAATAGCATCTTGATCATCTTGAAAGTCGAAACGTAAAACCTTAATTGCAACTTCTCTATCTAAAATCAAATCGTTAGCTAAAAAAACATTTGCCATACCACCGTTACCAATATTACCAATAATTCGATAGCGTTCATTAATCATACTACCAATATCAATCATCTTCTGTTACCCCCTTCCACTTACATTTATCAACAGTGCCGTAATATTATCTTTACCGCCCATGCCATTAGCTGTTTCAATCAATTGCTCCAAAGCCATCTCTAATGTCGGAGCTTTTTTGATAATAGTGGCGATGTAATCATCATTGACCATATTAGTTAAGCCATCTGAGCAAACTAAGAAACAATCATCTGGTAACGTCTCTAAATCTGTCACATCCACTTCAACTGTTCCTGGGATACCGACAGATCTAACTAAAACATTTTTTTGTGGGTGAACTTCAGCCATTTCTTTTGTAATTTCGCCACTTTGAACTAATAAATTGACTAAAGAATGATCCTCAGTCATTTGCTCAAAAGTATCCCCACGTAACATATACAAGCGACTATCCCCAACATGAGCAAAAATAAGATAGTTTTTTAAGATGACAACTGCAACAATTGTAGTACCCATACCTGTTTTTTCTACATCTGCTTGGCCTTTTTGATAAATTATTTCATTTTCACGCTGAATTGTTTTAATCAGCCACTGAATAATTTCTTCCTTATCGGTTAATTTCGAAACTTCCCAAAGTTTTCCCAGATCAGTTACGGCCAATTTACTCGCAACTTCTCCAGCTTGATGCCCTCCCATTCCATCAGCAACTAATGCTAAGGTCAGGTTCTCTTTATTTTTAAAGATTCCTACAGCATCTTGATTCACTTTACGTTTTCGACCAATATCTGTTCGAAATTCTATTTCCATGATTACACCTCTTTATTTTTTGTTTAAGCTTTGCGTCTTAAACAGCAGATGAAAAAGCCATCCGTTTGATAGTGATGAGGATAAATAGTAACAGATGGCAGTCCGTCTGTTGCCTGTAAATCGTCACAACCCATTACATCAATCGCTTCAAACTCAGGATATTTCTCTAAAAATGTTTGAACTACTGCCTGATTTTCTTCTTTAGATACCGTACAGGTACTATACGTCATAATCCCCCCAACTTTTAATTTGGGCACTAAGCTTTCCAAGATACCTAACTGGATACTTGGTAAATTAGCAAAATCGCTCGCTTTTTTACTGTATTTAATATCTGGTTTACGTCTTAATAAACCTAAACCAGAACAAGGAACATCCGCCAATATGCGATCAAATGAGTTATCTGCAAACGTTTCATCCACTTTACGAGCATCTAAAATCATGGCATCAATTCGCTCAGCTACATGTAGACGTTCTGCATTGTCATTAATCAATTTAACTTTATGCTTATGAATATCCAGTGCCGTAATTTTACCTCCTAAGGTCTCATCAATGTAAGTAGCCATATGGGTACTTTTACCACCTGGAGCAGCACAAGCATCTAGTACTTGATGTGACGGCTCAATTTGTAAACTTGGAGCTACTAACATAGACGTTTCATCTTGAATAGTTAACTTACCTTCTTTAAATAACCAACTGCCTGCTAAAAAGCCTTTTTTTCCTGTAATACCAACAGGTGAAAGCTTACTTTCTTCCACTTCAATCCCATCGTCAGATACACTTTCAATCGCTTCTTCTCGACTAACAAGAGCTGTATTGACCCTGGCGCTAACACGACTCGGTTCAAATAAAGAAAGACCTAGCGCTCTTGTTTCCTCTAAACCAATATCGGCAATAAATTTTTCTGTCAACCAACGTGGCATACTAATTTCAATTGATAAACGTTCAATCGAATCAGTAACTGTCTCTAAACTAGGAACTCCTTCACGCTGAATGGTGCGTAAGACACCATTAACAAATTTACTTGCACCAATGTTACCGCGGACTTTAGCTATTTCAACTGCCTCATCTACAATAGCATGAGCTGGCACTCTATCCAAATACTCTAATTGATAAAGTGATAAAAGTAGTAATTGACGGACCCAAGGGTCTACTTTTTTCGCTTTTTCAATGAAGGGTGCTAAATAAAATTCTAATGTTAATTTACGACTAATCGTACCGTAGACAATTTCTGTTAATAAGCGTCCGTCTTTTTCGCTTAATTGTGCTTCATTCATTGCTTGATTAATGACCAAGTTGGAATACGCCTGTTGGGTTTCAACCTTAGTTAGTAAGTTCATCGCGACAAAGCGTGGACTACGTTTAATTTTAACCGGAATTCTTTTTGCCATTTTATTTCACCTGATTGCCAATCTCTAGATTTTTACCTGTTCCATTTAAAAATTCTGCTGCCGATAGTTTCCCTTTACCTGCTGGTTGTAAACAATCAATTGATAGAATCGTTCCTTGTCCACAAGCCACTGTCAATTCTTTTTTATCCACACTAATAATTGTCCCTGGTTTTGCTGTCGTTTGACCTTCCTTCACCGAAACCTGATAAAGTTTCCAACGTTTGTCTTCAAACATAGTGTAGGCTACAGGCCAAGGGTGCATTCCTCGAACCTGATTAGCAATCGCTGTTGCTGATTTTTCCCAATCAATCGCCTCTTCTTCTCGAGTTATATTTGGTGAAAAAGTAACTAGCGACTCATCTTGTTTTTGAGGAGTGATTTTACCAGCTAAATACTCAGGCAAGGTTGCTAATAATAGATCACGTCCTAAGACACTGAGTTTATCAAACATACTTCCCACATCATCCGTTGTTTCAATCGGCAATGCTTCTTGACGAATAATATCTCCGGCATCCATCTTTTTAATCATTTCCATGATTGTCACACCTGTTTTTTCATCTCCATTAATAATAGAATAATGAACTGGTGCCCCACCACGATACTTCGGTAATAGTGACGCATGAACATTTACTGCGCCATGCTTGGGCGCTTGTAATAATTTTTCTGGTAAAAATTGTCCAAAGGCTGCTGTTACGATAATATCTGCTTCTAAAGAAATAACACGTTCCATCTCTTTAGAACCTGAAATTTTTTCTGGTTGTAATACTTCTAAATTATGTTTCACTGCCGCTTCTTTAACAGGAGGTGGCGTTAAGATTTTTTTTCGTCCTACTGGGCGATCAGGTTGTGTGACAACAGCTAAAACCTCGTAACCATTTTCTAACAATCCTTCTAAAATTGGCACTGAAAAAGCTGGTGTTCCCATAAATATTACTTTAGTCATTTTGGTGTTCCTCCATGTAGTTATCTAAATCTTCTGGTGAGATTCGGTCAATAATTTTATCGATGAATAATTTCCCGTCTAAATGTTCTACTTCATGTTGAATCGCACGAGCGAAATATTCAGTAGCTGTCACTTCATATTCTTCACCCTCGCGATCAAAATAACGAACAACAATTTCTTTGTAGCGCTCTACTGTTCCGTAGATATTTGGGAAACTCAAGCAACCTTCCACATCAATGTCACTCCCTTTTCCTGAGATAATCTCTGGGTTAATCATTTCAAATAACCCACTCTCCTCGTCTATCTCCACAAGAGCCACACGTAAATTCTTACCAATTTGTGGGGCTGCAATACCAATTCCGTCATGAGCAATCATCGTCTCACGCATGTCGTCTAACATTTTAACTAATTCATCAGTAATTTCAGTTACTTCTACTGTTTTTTTCTCTAAAATCTCATTTGGGTGAATCACTATTGGATAACGCATTTTTTCCTCTTTTCTCTTAAACAAAGCTCTGTGGCTCAACATCAATAGTTATTTTTAACCCTTGACGCATTGCCAATTGTGACTCCATTAAGATTTCCTTTAAAACCTGACTCAAGCCTGGTTCTTGTTTGTATTTTAAAACAACTTGATAAAAATACCGATTATTTACACGCATAACAGCCTTAGGCGTTGGGCCCAAAATAATACAATTGTTTGATAATACCTGTTGTAATTTCTTTACTATTTCATACATCTTCTTAGCTGCTAAATTTTCCTCTTCATGACTCGCTGTCAATTGAACGGTATAATAAAATGGTGGATAATTCCCTTGATATCTTGTTTGCATCTCTCGTTGATAAAACTGTTCATAGTTTTGGCCTTGGGCTAACTGAATCGCATAATGTTGTGGGTTAAAGGTCTGAATCAGAACTTCACCTTTTTTTTCAGCTCGACCTGCACGACCACTAACTTGAGTAAGTAACTGAAACGTTTTTTCAGCTGATCTAAAATCAGGTAAATTAAGGGCAGTATCGGCATTTAGGACACCTACTAAAGTCACATTTGGAAAATCTAACCCTTTAGCAATCATTTGGGTTCCTAATAAAATATCAGCCTCACCTGCACCAAATTGTTTAAGTAACCGTTCGTGAGCCCCTTTTTTCCTCGTCGTATCCACATCCATTCGCAAAATACGACTTTCAGGAAATAACTGCTGTAACTCTTCTTCTACTTTCTGTGTTCCTGTTCCAAAATAACGAATTTTTTTACTCCCGCAAGACTGGCAACTGTGCGGAATCCCTTCTTCATGCCCACAATAATGACACTTCATTTTTTTTGTGTCCATATGAAGGGTCAGTGATATGTCACAATTAGGACAAGGTAAAACAAAGCCACACTCGCGACACATGACAAAGGAAGAATAGCCACGACGATTTAGCATCAACACTGTTTGTTCTTTCTTAGTTAAACGATCCGCTATTTTTTCTAATAAAGGATTCGAAAAAGTCTGCATGTTACCATGTGTGACTTCATGACGCAAATCAACTACCTTAATCGTAGGTAATTGCGCCGTTGGATTAGCTCGCTGATTAAGTTTTAACAAACGATAAACACCTTTTTGAGCACGAGCTCTAGACTCGAGGGAAGGGGTCGCACTTCCCAAAACAACTGGGCAATGATGATAGCGACTTCGCCAAATAGCTAGATCTCTAGCATGGTATCTTGGTGTTTCATCTTGCTTATAGCTTGTTTCATGCTCCTCATCAATAATAATAACGCCGATATTTTCAAGTGGGGCAAAAATAGCTGATCTAGCTCCAACAACAACTCGTGCTTCTTTTCGTTCAATCTTACGCCATTCATCATATTTTTCACCCGTTGACAAACCACTATGAAGAACCGCTACCTCATCTCCAAATCGACTTTTAAATCGTTGGACAGTTTGGGGGGTCAATGATATTTCAGGTACCAACATTATACCAGTTTTATCAAATTTTAGCGCTTCAGCTATTACTTGTAAATAAACTTCAGTTTTTCCACTACCTGTAATCCCTTGTAGTAAAAAAACATCTTCTTGTTGTGTCGCCATTGATTCTGTAATAGTATCATACGCCAACTGTTGTTCCTTATTTAAAACTTTATCTGTCTCTGTTTCAAATTCTCTGCCTGCATACGGATCACGTTGAATTTCTAGTTCAAATATTTCTAACCAACCATTTTTCTCTCCTGCTTTGACCGTACTACGATTGATTCCAATTTCTTCTTGAACTTGTTTGATCGTCCAATATTGAGTGTCTGTTGCCTTTTGCAAAAGTAATAACAACGCTTCTTTTTGTTTAGAACCTTTCCTTAAGGTTTGACGTTCTTCTTCAGCACGTTCGAAACTTAATCGTGAACGAAAGGCTTGAATGACCTTGCTCCGATTTCGCTTCCTCACTTCATAACGTACATCAAGACTGTTTTGTTGTCGAAGTTTTAACAATTGTCCTAGCTGTCCTGAGGCTATAGCTTCTTCCCAAGTTATCTCATCTTGTCCTTTAAAAATACCATACAAAATATCATCCGAAACCTCATCTGTTAATACCAGCCATTTCTGATAGGCAGCTCGCATAACGCTAGGTAACATTGTCTGTAGACAAGTAATTTTAAATGAATAGGTTTTTTCCTTCATCTCATCGGCCAAACTCAATAACTCTGGATTCAAGACGGGTGATAAATCTAGCAGTGCCACTATTTCCTTCATGTCAAATTCGGCTAGCTCTGCCAACGATTCGTAGTAATTAATTTTTGTCACAAATCCTTGTACATGACGGTTTCCCTTTCCAAAAGGAACCTCTACACGCATACCTTCTTGAATTTTATCACCAAACTCTGTTGGTATTAGATAGGTATATGGAAAATCTGTTTGCATAGCCGGGACATCAACAATTACTTCTGCTACATAAACCATCTGATTCTCCCCCTCTCTCTTTCTTTGACAGTTCTCTACTAGTAATAGTTTACTAAAAAAAAATGTTTTTGTCTTTAACACACCTTCGCCTTTAACATTCTTAATAATTTATTCTACAAAGAAGAAAAACAGAACGAGCAATATGCTTGTCCTGTTTATTTATCTTATTAAACTTGGTCTAATTTGATTTTAGCTTCTAACTCTGCTTTTTCACGATCTCGCACAGCTTGCTCTTCTTCTTCTTTACGTTTTAATAACGCTCTCTTTAGCTCTGGATTAGGATCGATTACAACATCTCCAGCATCAATTTCTTCTAAAGCTTGCCCCACACGTTTGACAGAATCAAACGAATCTAACATTGGCGTTGCACCTTCTTCTAATTCATGTGCACGTTTGCTTGCAAGAATAACTAATGAATATTTTGAATTTACTTTTTCTAATAATGAGTCAATTGACGGTTTTAGCATCATAATGGCTACAACTCCTTAATCATTTTTATATAACGATGAATCACACGCGCAACACGCAAGTGTTCACTGTTAATAATTTCTTTAATACGGTCTACTGCTAACTCTACTTTATCATTAACTACAGCATAATCATAGTGACTCATCATATCAATTTCAGCTTTAGCAATTTCCATGCGCTCTTCAATCACTGATAACTCATCTGTTCCACGACCAACAATACGTGATTTCAACTCTGTTAAATCTGGCGGTGTTAAGAAAATAAAGACGCCATCGGCAACTTTTTCTTTCACTTTCATGGCACCCTGAACTTCAATTTCTAAAAAGACATCCTTACCTTGATCCAAAGTATCATTTACATACGTTAACGGTGTCCCGTAATAATTTCCCGCATACTCAGCATACTCCAGCATCTGTCCTGCTGCAATTAATTCTTCGAACTCTTCTCTGGTTCTAAAAAAATAATCAACACCTTCTACTTCTCCTTCACGCATATTGCGTGTTGTCATTGAAATAGAATATTCAAAATCAGTTCCTTCACTTTCAAATATCGCTTTTCTAACTGTTCCTTTACCTACTCCTGACGGACCAGATAAAACAATTAACAACCCTCGTTCTGTCATCATGTCGTCCCTTTCAACTATCTAATGTATCTAATTAGTTTATGACATTTTAGCACGTTGTTCAAGTTTTTTCGATACTTTCCCGCTTAAATCTTGTCATATTTTCATATTATTCAATATTTTGGATTTGTTCGCGGATTTTTTCTAGTATCACCTTCATTTGGACAACTAATTCTTTGATTTTAATCTCACTTGTTTTAGACCCAATCGTATTCACTTCTCTGTTCATCTCTTGAATCAAAAAGTCTAACTCACGACCGACTGCCTGCTCTTTCTTTAAAAGTGTTCCTAAATTTTGATTGTGAATCACTAATCGCTCTAACTCTTCGGAAATATCAGCTCGATCAACTAATAAAGCAACCTCTGTCAAAATACGCCCTTCATCCAATTGTCCCTCTAGTAACTCGGTTAGTTTGTTTGAGAGACGCTCAGAATGTTCTGAGGCAAAAAGCTCTGACAAAACTTGGACTTCTTTGATAGAAGACAGAAACTCGTTGTTGTAGTTCTCCAAAACGTCTTTAATCAGTCTCCCTTCTTTCGCCCTAGACTCCTCTAATTTGGCTAATGCTACAAGAAGTGTTTGTTGGATGACACTGTCAATGTCTTCAAGCTCTATTCTTTTTTCATGTACCTCAAAGAAGTCCTGATGTCTGGCTAGACCTGTCACAATTTGATTAGTATCAAGTGACTTGAATGCCTCATTTTTTTCTTCTAAACATTCAAGCTGTACTAACAAACTATCTAATAGCTCCCAATTCACCGCTACTTCTTTTTGACCACTACTCTCTTGTCTAACCGTCACAAAACATTCAACCCGTCCACGAGCTAATTTGGCTTTAATAGCTTGTCTGATCACTAACTCTAAGTGGTTGTACTCAGCTGGCAACTTGATTTGACTGTCTAAAAAGCGATGATTTACTGATTTAATCTCAACTGCTACTTGATAGGTATCTTGTTCATCCGTATGTTTACCAAATCCCGTCATACTCTTCATGATCTACACCTTCTATTCATTTATTAATAATCCATCTCAGTCAAGGCTTTTTTTAACTTACCAAATTCTTCATTTGTTAAGGTAATTCCTTTTGCCATCTTCTCATGATCTGGTGCCCAGTCACGTAAGTCAAATTTTGGCGGACGACCATTCCAACTGACCAAGTTCAATTCCTTTCGCCATCCTTTGGCATTTTCACCTAAAACAACAATCTCTTCAATAATCTCATAACTAAATTCTTGTGCCATTTGTTATTCCTCCTCTAATTTTTGATCCGTTTTAGCTAATTCCTGCATCATTTTTGCCGCCAAATAAACGATCAGCGCATTGCCAGTTAGTTTACTTACATTGATCTGTTCCTTACCCAGCCTTAACTTGGTATAAAGGTAACGTACTTGTTGCTTTTCAGTTGGCAAAGGTAACTCTTCTACATAGCGTTTTAGCCACTCGTTAACAGATAACAACATTGTCTCTGACTCATCATCTTGCCAAGTATCAATCGTTAATTGTTTTTTTATTTTTTTAATTAACGAAGGGATCGTATACAAATCTGTTGGCTTAATCCCTAAAACTTTTGCTATTAGCTCTAAGAGATATAAATACATTGTTTCTTCACTGGTCCACTCACTATATAATCTACGCGTTTTAGCTAATAATTCTTTTTTTATTTTTTCTTTAATTAAACTAGTATTTGCAAATGTTAATCCTTCTTCTGCTAATACATTCTCAACATATATTCCCCAATCAAGCAATTCTTGATCAGAGAAATGGTGAGCAAATGTATGCCAATATCCAATATACTCTCCATAATTTTTCAGTGTTTCAAGATAACCCAATTTTAGATTGAACGTTGAACGCGCACCGTTAAATAATAAGACCGTTCCTAAATTCCATGGACTACTAATCTCTCTGACAGGAATATCTGAAGAAATTGTGACTGGTTTAGTAATCCCTGGACCTTTAACGTCAATCACTAGCAACTCCGTTGCCCCATGCGCCAAAGCTACATCAACTGGAACATTATTACGGTAACCTCCATCAACATAATAACTCTCATCAATCTTAGCAGCTTCCATCGCTGGAAAAAAAGAGGACGAAGCTAATAGCCAGTGATGAAATTGTCCCTTTGGCGTTTCTGCTAACGAAACAACAACTTCTTTCATTTGAGGTAATTGTGTTGTACAAATAAAAAGCTCTTGTTTCTTTTGATGCATTAACTTTTCATCAAGTAACTCATTAATAATATTTTTGAGTGGATCTGTATTAACGCCTTGAGAACTAATCGCTGATGTTGCTAATTTTTGAACATCTTTAAAGGCTTGGTGCATAGAAAAACTTGCTTCAGACTGACTACCTGGATAATTTAAGATTTTACCTGTGTCAATTTCTTGCCACATTTTTTCAGCAACATCAAAATCTCCCTGTAAAATCAAGCCCCCATTGAGTGCCCCGACAGACGTCCCACAAATCACATCATAGTGAACATTCAACTCGTTCAATGCCCTCCAAACCCCTACTTGGTAAGCGCCTCTAGCACCGCCACCAGCTAAAACTAGTCCTGTTTTGTAAGTTAATTGTTTGATAAAATACCCGATCTTACCTGTCACCTCAACTTGTTGATAGCCCTCATTCGATAACTTATCAACAATTAATTGATCCCAAACATTTAGCGAAATACTGATCACTACTTTTCTCTCAAATTTTGCCAATTTTTCTAACCACTTCACCCAGAAATGGAAGCCTCGTTTCTTAGAAACTTGATTCGTCACTAATAATAAGTTAGAAATTTCAAGTTTTTTTGAACTAGACCGATAACTAATTAAGGCGACTAAACGTCCTTGATCTTCAAGTCCAACACATCGATGGGTGACAGATAATAACTCGTCTAAAAATTGCTGTTTCGCAACAGAATGAACGGCATAAAATGGTAACAACTGACGATATGTGACTAGGCTTGTCTCCAACTCTTTATAATTTCTTTGACTTACTCGTACAAGCCTCATTTTTAATTCCTCCTGCTAACTATTCAATAATATCTAGTATATCATATCTTTAAATCTGAATAAATTCTGAAAAGAGGTCTTACATATTCACTCATTCTACCTAGACCATTGTTATTTTCTCATCTATTAGCAAGTACGTGAACTTTTTTAAAAGTTGACTTATGAAATAACTATTCTGTATAATAAACTAAAGAACAAATTTATCATGATGGAGGATGAGTTAAGTGGCTAAAGAAAACCCTATTACTAGTATGAAGCAACTAACTAAAATTATTTCTGACTCTTCGCAAAAATTGCTCTCCGCCTTTCTAGATGATACTAGTAAAGAAAAAAAGGCTCAAACAATTCTGTTAGAACAAATTGCTGATGCTTGTAAACAACAAGCTTTCGTTGTTTTACAAATCAGTCGATCACATGATAGCACTCAGCCAATTGAAACTATTACCGGACACGTTAAACACAACCCTCGCAAAAATGAAATGGTTATTTTGACTAGCACAACTAATAATAATATCCATATGATCCCAATTAAACATATAAAGAAGATCAGTTTTTTAGATAAAGAAAAGAGCTAACACACACTAAGTGTCGTAGCTCTTTTTTATTTTACTTTGTTTCCAAAACAATTTGACCAATTATACAACTATCTGTGTGAGAAATAGAAACAAATATGTTGCCATCAAAAGGAGAGTTGGTGACAATCGGCTGTCCCGTTGCTAAAGAAAGAATTTCAATATCTTGTAAGCCTACCTTCCCTATTCCTGTTCCAAAAGCTTTTGAAAAGGCCTCTTTACAAGCAAATCTCCCACCTAAGTATTCAACTTGACGCCGTCCTTTCAAGCTTACAAAACACGCTTGTTCTTTTTGAGTTAGCACCCGAGAAATGAATTTTGGATTTTTTAAAATTATTTCTTGAATACGCTCTGTCTCCACAATGTCAACACCAATCCCATAGATCATCTTATTGCTCCTCTCATCATCACTTATAAAAAAAGAGAGAAGAGCCTAAGCTTTTCTCTCTTTCTATTTTTATTTATTGCTTGTTCTGATTACAAAGTCACGTTTACTTTTTTTCGGACTAGATTTTTTTGCGCCTTCTTGCCCTTTAAAATCAGATTTTTTATTTTGGCTGCCTTTGTTTTTGTTATCCCAGCTGCCGCTACGACGTTTACCAGTATCACGACGTTCACCATCACGGCCAGCGCCATCACGACGTTCACCACCACGGCTAGCACCCTCACGACGTCCACCGCCACTACGGTTGCCATCACGACGTCCACCGCCACTGCGATTTCCACCACGATTACCGCCACCATTGCGATTTCCACTACGGTTACCGCCACGACCTTTACCACCAGGTAATGGACGTTCAGGTGTGATTTTAACTGGAACTTCAGCAGAACTTTCTTTCGCAACAGACTTAATAAGCATTGCTGCTAATTCTTCTGCTGAGTATTTACCAACTAAATCAGCAGTTGCTGCTGAATATTCTTCTAAGTTAGCACCTTCAAATTGACTTTCGATTGTTTCAATCGCAGCGCCGATTTGACCAGCCATTGCTTCTTTTTGTGAAGGTGGGCGTAAAGGTGTCATTTTTTTCTTAGTTAAGTTTTCAATAACATTTAGATAGCTCATTTCATTCGGTGTTACAAAGGTTACTGACAAACCTTCTTTACCAGCACGACCCGTACGACCAATACGGTGAACATAGCTTTCTGGATCTTGTGGAATATCATAGTTGTAGACATGCGTCACGCCTGAAATATCTAATCCACGAGCGGCTACATCTGTTGCCACTAAAATATCTAATTGTCCACCTTTAAAGGCACGTAGGACACTCATACGTTTTTGTTGAGATAAATCGCCATGAATACCTTCTGCTTTATAACCACGTAACTCTAAACCACGGGCTAATTCATCAACACGACGTTTTGTCCGACCAAAAACAATTGTTAATTCTGGCGTTTGAACATCTAATAAGCGTGTCATGATGTCAAATTTTTCAAAATCTTTACTACGAACGTAGTATTGATCAATTAAATTCGCTGTCATTTCTTTATTTTTAATCGCAACATGCTCTGGGTCTTTCATAAACTTAACCCCAATACGTTTGATTGGATCTGGCATTGTTGCTGAGAATAATAAGGTTTGTCTTGTAGCTGGTACTTTAGAAATAATTGTTTCAATATCTTCCAAGAAGCCCATATTTAACATTTCATCTGCTTCATCTAAAACTAATGTTTCAACTGTTTCTAATTTTAATGTTTTACGGTTAATATGATCAATTAAACGACCAGGTGTCCCCACAACAATATGTGGACCGTCTTTTAAAGTACGGATTTGACGACCAATGTCAGCTCCACCATAAACTGCTTGAACACGAATACGTTTATCTTTACCTAAACGGAATAATTCTTCTTGTGTTTGAATAGCTAATTCACGAGTTGGGGCAATAACTAAACCTTGAACCATGCGTTTGCTTGGATCAATTTTTTGTAACATTGGTAAACCAAAGGCTGCTGTTTTACCAGTTCCTGTTTGTGCCTGACCAATTACGTCTTTTCCTGCTAATGCTAGTGGGATAGTTCCCGCTTGTACTGGCGTTGCTTCTTCAAACCCCGCGCTTTTAATTGTTGATAATAATTCTGGTACTAATCCTAATTCTTCAAATTTCAAATGATATCCTCCTAATTTATACTGCTACTACAATTATCTATAATCTATCTAACTAATTATACGTGCTTCTTCGCAACGTTTTCATAAGTGTCCACATCCGTATTAGTATAACACGCTACGTTTTCTTTTACAATGAAAAGGAGTTTTAATTTTCAGTTATCTTTTCAACTATTTCAATTAATTTCATGCTATTACTACCTTTTAACATTAGCATATCATCTGACGTTAAACTTTCTTCAACATCCGCTAACAAGGTTGATTTTGCTTCAACAGGGTAGTAATGAAGCTTAGCTGGCGCGTATTTGGTAACTAATTTTTCTTTTAACGCTGCCATCTGGGTGCCATACAAATACACTTCTTGAATTGTTTCAGGATTTAGATAAGCCGCAATACTTTCGTGTAATTCTTTTGACTGCTCTCCCAGCTCACCCATATCAGCCAAGACGACCATTTTTTTCCCGATTGTTTCCAAACCTTCAAAAGCTTGAATCACTAAAGACATGGCTGTTGGATTGGCATTGTAGACATCACTTAAAATCTCCGCCCCATTTGTGGCCTTTAACCACTCAGTTCGACTTTGAGTTAAGTTTAGTAATGCTAACCCTTTAATAATTTGACTATCTGTTAATCCTACATATTGACCAATTGTAATTGCAATGAGAGCATTTTTAACATTATAACTACCTAAAACTGGAATAGTTACCTCACTATTGTCTAACTTATTAACTGTAAAAGTTGTCGTCGTCCGCGTCTCATGTTTAATTTTAGCTGTTATTTGGTTCCCATCTTCTAAACCGAAGGTCACAACCTCTTGGCTGACTCCTTCTAAAAATGACGTCAATAGCGGTTCATCACCAGGCACGATTAGAAGCCCTTGAGGTTTTAAGCCTGCAACAATTTCCATTTTAGCCTGTGCGATTCCTTTACGTGTTCCCAAAAATTCTAAATGAGATTCGCCAATCATTGTGATAGCTGCGATATCAGGAGTAGCCAACTTACTTAAGACTTCAATCTCCCCAAAATGATCCATCCCCATTTCTAGAACCAACATCTCTGTGTCTACCGGCATACTTAAAATCGTATAAGGTAAGCCGATATGGTTATTGTAATTCCCTTGAGTCTTATAGGTTTTAAACCCTTGAGCTAACACACTTTCAACCATATCTTTGGTCGTTGTTTTTCCATTGCTACCTGTAACCCCAATTACCTTAACCCCAATTTTTTCCAAATAATACTGTGCTAATTTTTGGAAAGCAACTAACGTATCTTCCACAATTAAAATAGGGAAATCTCCCGGTATTTCTTCGATATTTTCGGCAAATAAACTCACCACGGCACCCTTTTCACGAGCTACCTCAAAAAAATCATGCCCATCACGCTGGCCCCCCTGTAAAGGAACAAATAATGTGCCAGTTGATACTTTTCTGGTATCAAATTCTACTGAATTAAAGCTTAAGTCTCCCCACTTTTCCCACTCATTTTTGGCACCAATCCACTCAGCAACCTCTCTAATTTTCAACTCCATACACACTCACTCCTTCTATAAAACAAAAGCTGAACTTAAAAGTTCAGCTTTAGACTTTTTTATTTAACTAAAATTGATAAATCCTTACGCTGTTTGTGACGCATTAAACCTAATTGAATTAATTCTTCAATTAAATCACCATACTTAATTCCCATATTCTCCCATAATAGTGGATACATACTAAATGGCGTAAAGCCAGGCATTGTATTAACTTCGTTCAAGAATAATTCATTATTACTTGTTAAGAAGAAATCACAACGACTTAAACCACTGCCATCTAAAGCCAAGTAAGCTTGTTTAGCATAGCGACGTGCTTCCTCATGTACCTCTGCTGGAATGTCAGCTGGAATTTGTAAGGTAGCCGAATTATCTAAATATTTAGATTCATAATCATAAAAATCAACTGTTTTAACGACCTCACCTGCTAAGGTTGTGCGAACTTCTTCATTCCCTAATACAGCAATTTCAATTTCGCGCGCTTCAATTCCTTGTTCTACCACAACACGTTGATCATACAAGAATGCCTCGTTGATCGCATTCTCTAGTGACGCTCGGTCATCAGCTTTATTAATACCCACACTAGATCCCATATTAGCTGGTTTTACATACATTGGGTAGACAAGTGACCCTTCACATTGATCAAAAATCGAATTTGGTTCTTCTTTCCACAGGGTTTTAGAAACAGAGACATAAGGAACTTGTGGTATTCCTACTTGTTGTAAGATATATTTTGTCATGATTTTATCCATACCACAGGCACTGGTTAAAACACCAGCTCCAACATACGGCATGTCTAAGACCTCTAATAAACCTTGAATCGTTCCATCTTCTCCATTTGGTCCATGTAAAACTGGAAATACAATACTATCGTCTTCCTTAATATCACTTGGTTGAATAACTTCAGCTGTTTCTGGGGTTAAGACTAGCTCTTCTTGTTTAGTAGGAGCACTTGTCAACAGACTGCCTTTTAACCACTGGCCTTCTTGCGTAATGTAAACCAATTGGACATCATAGTAATCATAATACAAAGCTTGTAGCATTGAAAATGTCGATAAAACTGAGACATCATGCTCGGCACTTTTCCCACCATATAGTGTAATAATTTTCAATTTATGTTCCTCCTCGGTATTCTCAACTATCATATTATAACAATTTTCAAAGTAAAAAAAAAGTCCAAGAAAAGACTCTCAGACTCAAGTTATGATTGTCGTGATACTATCCCATTCAATTAATTCCACAGCCCAACTGGCTTTTTGGACATGATAAATAATATTTCCAATATGATTTTCTTTTTTTAGTAATTTATTAGAAATTGTCTTTACGTGGTCTTCTGTAATGTATAAAGGAATGCAATAAGTACCATCAATCGCTGTTTCTTGACGTGTATCAAAGATGACACCTTCTTGAAATAGTGGACGCATAACTTTTAAAGATTTTTCGGGGACAATCGCAACTTCTGTTGGTGCTTTAAAAAAGCCTTTACGACGATTGATTCTTTCATAAACTAATTTTTTTAAGTGATGTCCTAGCAAATTATAAAAAGCATCTAATTGGCGATAATAAACTTTATTTTTTTTATCAGGCTTTTCAAAATACACAAAATTATTTTGTAATTTATAAAAGAAAGGTGAATGTAATTGCGTATTCATGTGACCAAAATATAATAATTCTGCTACTTCCATTGCCGTTAGCTGTTGTAATAAGTCAATGTCTTTAAAATCAATCCATTTGATTTGGGCATCGCGTTGTTTACTTTTAGACATAAAATAACGCTCAACTTGATGTTGCCCTCTAATGACCTTTAAACCCGTATGCGGCTCGTATTCACCCTCACTAGCATGAGGATCTAATAATAGGATATTTTCGGGTTTTTCAAAATCAGCCTCAATAAAATCAGCCATATTTAATCCCGTTGAGAAGAGGGAATTGCTAGTCGTATCTAAATGTATATAAATATGATCTTGTATCATTTTCCCTGCCCCTTTTCTTTTTATAATATCACTAACTCTATAATACCCCATTTCCTTCAATAAATGGACTACTTAATAGTTAAATTTTTATTACATTCCCACTTAGAGTAAACGTTACCAAGTCACATTTCTGTAATATTTCATTTTTTTAATATTTTATCATACCCCTCGATTAGAAAACTATGCTATTATGTGACTATTAAAGGAGGTTTCTTATATTCATGACAAATAAAAAAACAAAGGTACCTACTCCAGATAAAAAAAAGCGTGGCATTGGTCACTGGTTGATAAATATTCTTTTATTACTGATGCTAGTTGTCGGATTACTGTTAGTATTTAGTGGTCCTATTAAAAATAAAGTTGTTAAAAATATGACAAAAGAACAGACCATTGAAACCATGACCCCTAAAAAAATTAAACAAAATCAGAAAAAAGAGGCAAATTTTGATTTTGATTCCGTTGAATCCATTAGTTTACAATCTGTAGCTGAGGCAGTTGTTAAACTTAAAGAAGAAACTGCTAATAGTGAAGCAGACGCTAAAACAGAGGGTAGTACTAATGGGACTAACGCTGATAATGTTCAATTCAATGGTCTAGGAGGTATTGCGATTCCAGCTGTTGGCCTAAATTTGCCGATTTTCAAAGGTGTCTCTAACTATTCTTTAATTGTTGGTGCCGGTACAATGAAAGAAGATCAACAAATGGGACACGGTAACTATGCTCTTGCTAGTCACCATATGTTAGAGCCTGAATTATTATTTGGCCCTCTCTTAAATGTCTCACTTGGCCAAAGTATCTATCTAACGGATTTAGACTATGTCTATCAATACGATATTTCTTATAAAGAGTATGTCGCACCTAATCGTACTGATTTAATTGAGGATGTTGATGACGAGACACTCTTAACTTTAGTAACTTGTGATGCTACTGGAGCAAATCGCTTGGTCGTACAAGCAAAGTATGTCGGGAAGAATCCGATGAAGAAAGCTCCTGAGGAAGCTATTAATACTTTTAATATTAAAAATAATAATTATGAATAAAAAGACTATGGGATATTACTCCCATAGTCTTTTTTTATTCTGATAGAACTTGGACTAGCAACTCATGAAATACTTTTTTATCTAACTCTGTTAATTTTTTAGGTCCTTTTGTTCGCTTACCACTTTTACGCACCTTTGCATTAAAATAGCGACTCTCAAGCATCACATCAATTTTATCAGCCGTATACTCATAACCTGTGTGATGCAACACTCTCACGCCTTTTGGTAGAGCTAAAGCAGCTAGACCATAATCCTGAGTGATTAAGATATCTCCCTTAACTAGTAAGGCTACTAACCGGTAGTCAGCAGCATCTGCTCCTGCATCCACATACTGAATACTAACGTGCTGCGGCAACTCCTTCGTTGAGTAATGAGAGAAACTAGCGACTATCACAACTTCTAATTGTCTCAGCCCTCCCACTTTTATCACAATATCCTTAACAGGACATGCATCTCCATCGATAAATAAACGCCTCATATGACCACTCCTTTTTAGGCAAAATAAAAAGCCTCTAAACTTAGGCTCTTATTTCAGACTATGACATTATAAAAACAGCAAATTACAAAAATTCTACTTCTACTGTATGAGTTAAAATATCTGTATAACTATAAGATACTCTTTCACACGAGTTCTCATCATGATCTAAATCAACAACAAATACAGCTGGATACGTTTCAGTCAACGTACCACGGTGTTCTGTTTGGCGCTTACGACCAGTTTGAGCGACTAACATAATTTTACTGCCGATACGTTCTTCCATTTTCTTTTTAATGGATGACAATGTTGTTGGCATTCGCTTCACCTCTACGCTCCATAGTATCATATTTTCACAAAAGTTTCAAGTTTATCACAAATTTATTCTAATTGCAACACTAAAAAAACAACTTTTTTTACAATTTAACTTTAATAAAAAGGAAGGCAACACCGTCAACAAATTACTTCTTTTAGTTTCCTTCGTGCACGATCCAAGCCATTTCTAACTTTCAGCTCCAGACACCCCTCGATTAACGCCATTTTTTTATAAGAATTTCCCACTAAATAATGGGTGAAAATACGGGTTTCAAAAGCTGATAGACTTTGAAAGTAGGTCTCTAACTCTGACCTGATTTGAATATAATCTAAAAAAATATCTGAGGATTGACTAGCAGATAAGAGGACTGTCTCGCCAACTGTTTCTAAACGTTCATCTAAAGAACAGGCTTGGTGATTTAATTTTCTTTTTACGGCACCTTGTTTACGCAATAAAGTGTAAATATGCCGCTCTAGATTCATCCTAAAAAAACTCCCTAAAGAAATGCCTCGATCAGGGGCATAGGTTTGAATAGACTGAAATAATACTAGCCGTCCTTCTTGCTGCCAATCATCAACATCTAATTCTTGTACGTAATACTTTCCTTTCATTTTAAAAACAATCGGCTTATATTGCTCAAAAATTTTGATAAAAGCCTCTGAATCTCCAGCTTTAGCCATACTAAGATAATCTTTTTCCAATGCCATCTAAGGATACCTTCTTTCAGAAAAAAATAAGCCTTCCCTTTTATAATCGAATGATAGCATGACTCATTCGAGATAAATAGCGAACGCTTATTCAAACACTTATTTATTATTTAACACTTATGGAAGACAATTTGATTAATTAGAAAAATTATTTTGATAAATCATGCAATAGCTTGTCTAACTCTTTCAATTGCTTACCATCAAAAGGACTATTGCGACGATAGTTAGCATAACGATACTCTAACGTTTCTTGCTCTATCTTTACCTTTGTCTGCTCAATATCTCGAAATAGCTCATTAGCTGATTTTCTAAGTGCTCCTTTAGAAAAAATTAACCATTGTTCAGCCAAATCACTTGTGGCTACAGTCACTTGAGTAATCCGTGACACCAACTCACCCGCACGTCGCTCAATATAACTATCTGCCGTTTCATCTGTTTTTGTAAAAACCACAGTGACTTGATATTTTTGATATTCTTTTTGAATCCCTGGAACAAATTGTGCATCAAACACACAAATAACCTCAATATCCTCATATTTAGCGTAATTCGATAATTTAAAAAGTAAGGCATCTCTAGCATCTTCTAATTTTTCTTGGTTTTTTAACATAACCAGCTCAGGCCAAGCCCCAATCATATTGTATCCATCCACTAACAATATTTGACGCTTCACACGTTTTCTCTCCCCACTAACTAGCTCGTTCTTTTACGAAATACCTCATACATTAATAAGCCACCAGCAACTCCAGCATTTAGACTTTGGACATGACCCGTCATGGGAATTGATAACATTTGATCTACTTCTTTTTTCAAGACCTGAGACATTCCTTTGCCTTCATTACCAATGATTAAAGCAATCGAACCGGAAACGTTCCACTGACGGTAATCTGTTCCTTCCATATCAGTTCCAAATACCCAAAAACCTTGCTCTTTAAGTGATGTCACAGCTTGTTTTAAGTTAGTCGCCCGTGCCACTGGAATATGTTCAACTGCACCAGTCGATGTTTTTGTGACAACTGACGTAATCCCTACTGCACGATGTTTTGGAATAATTACGCCATCTACACCTGTAGCATCAGCTGTTCTTAAAATAGAGCCAAAGTTGTGGGGATCTTCTAAACCATCTAAAATTAATAAGAAGGGTTCTTCTTTTTCTCCCTTAGCTTTTGCAATTAATTCATCTACCTCCAAGTATTCAAACGGAGTAATCCCTAAAACCATCCCTTGATGAACTGCTCCATCGGTTAGTTTATCTAACTTAGCTTTAGGTGCCCATGAGACAGGTACTGACATCTCCGCTGCCAATTCTTTTAATTCTTGAACTTTCGGACCCTTTAGATCTTCTTGTAAAAACAATTTATTCCCACGTTTATTTCTTATCGCCTCAATACAAGCATAACGACCAAAAACAAAATCAGCTTCCGCATGGGCCTCTACGATGACATCCTCCACCCTTTTAGGCTTCTCTTCTGTATAACGTTTTTTCCCCTTGCCACCTTTGTCAAAACGGTGTTTTTTTTTTTCACCTGAACCTTGAAAATTTTTACCCATTTTTTTCTTCTCCAATCTTAGCAATACACCATGCTACTAGCTCTTCTAAACGTTCTTTTTGTTCTGTTAAATGTAGATAACCAAACAACGATTCAAATCCTGTAGAAATACGATAAGTCGTAATATCAGCATTTTTAGCTGAAGTATAACTTTTAGCATTACGCCCTCGTTTATACATTAACAACTCTTCCTCTGTTAACATTTCTTGTTCCATCATCGCTTTCATCAATTTGCATTGTGCTTTAGCTGACACATAATTAGTCGCTGTTTTATGCAACATGTTAGGCTTAGTTAAGCCTTGGCGAATTAAAAAATCTCGAATATAAATTTCATAAATCGCATCCCCCACATAGGCCAACGCTAACCCATTTAATAACTTATAATCTGGTTGTTTCTCTGTCATTAGTCTCTTCTCCATCTTGTCCCTTGAGCTGTATCCTCTAAGACAATTCCTTGTTCTTTTAATAAATCTCGAATTTCATCACTACGTTGAAAATTACGATCTGCTCTAGCTTGGTCTCGCTCTACAATTAGCTGATCAATTGCCTCATCTAATAGTTCGGCTTCTTGTTCGATGATAAACCCAAAAATAGTTGCCCAATCTTTTAATAAGTCAAAAGCCTTCTGACTCACTTTTTGAGAGACTGTTTCTCGTTCACTGTATTGATTCATCCACTTAATCAACTCATAGACTACTGTCATACCATTGGCGACATTAAAGTCATCATCCATACCTTCAATAAATTTTTCTTCTAATTTTGATAATAGTGCAAGATCTTGTTGATCAGCCTCGCCTGTCGTAACAGCATCTTTTTGTCTAAATAACAAGTTATCATGCCCTGTTTTAATCTTTTGTAAATTCGTTGCTGCTTCATTTAAAGTCTCTTCTGTAAATGGTAGTGGGCGACGATATTGAGTAGTCGCTAAAGCAAAGCGAACTGTCTCAGCATGACCCGCTTTAATATAATCATGCGCTGTGACAAAATTTCCTAAGGATTTACTCATCTTTTCCCCAGACTCTCCTACCGTTACATAACCGTTGTGCATCCAATAATTAGCAAATTTCTGACCAGTCTTAGCTTCGCTTTGAGCAATCTCATTTTCGTGATGGGGAAAAGCTAAATCTTGACCACCACCGTGGATGTCAATTGTCTCACCTAATAATTTTGTCGCCATAACGGAACATTCAATATGCCACCCTGGACGCCCTGCTCCCCATGGTGATTGCCATGAGACTTCCCCTTCTTTCGCAGATTTCCATAAGGCAAAATCTAATGGGTCTTCCTTCTTAGACTGCTCAGCTCCCGTACGATTACTTGCGCCAACTTCTAATTCATCAATCGATTGGTCACTTAACTTACCGTAGCCATCAAACTTACGCGTTCGATAATAAACATCGCCAGCTGATTCATAAGCAAACTCTAATTTGATCAACCCTTTAATAAACTCAATAATATCAGTCATATGATCAATTACACGAGGGTGAGTACACGCCGGTTTAACTTGAAGAGCGCTTGTATCTTCCTTAAATGCTTCAATAAATTGATCTGCCAATTCTTTAGGTGTCATATTTTGTTCCTGAGCGGTACGAATTATTTTATCATCCACATCGGTAAAGTTAGACACGTAATTGACCTCAAATCCACGATATTCTAAATATTTACGGATTGTATCAAACGCAATTGTGCTACGAGCGTTTCCAATATGAATGTAATTGTAGACAGTTGGTCCACAGACGTACATTTTTACCTTACCTGCTTCCAGTGGCGTAAATTCTTCTTTTTTCCGCGTTAACGTATTATAGATTTTAATCATATGTTATGTTCCTCTCTACTTTTCATTTGATTAATGCTGCTTGTATTAAAAAAGCGTCTTTTCATTTGAAGTCATTCAAATAAAAAGACGCTAACACGTGGTTCCACTTTTTTTCAAAATACTTAACATAAGTATTTTCTTAGGCTGCGTAACGAGCAGTCTGGCGTCTTCAACTACTAAGAGAATCATTCTCTATTGGTAAAAGCCACTCCAAGAGGCATTTAAAATAAATTGGCTATCTGCTTACACCGGCGACAGACTCTCTGTAAACCTACTTTATTTTACTTTTCTTTTCTACGTGTTTTAGTTTATTCATTTAAACCTAAGCTAACGCTTTCGTTAAATGGTCTAATGTTTTTTCTTTTCCTAATAAAACAATTGTATCACCAAGCTCTGGTCCATGCATCTCACCTGAGACAGCAACACGGATTGGCATAAATAGATTTTTTCCTTTAACACCTGTTTCTTTTTGAACAGCTTTAATGGCTGCTTTGATGGCAGGTACATCAAATTCTTCTAAAGAAGCAATCTGCTCTTTAAACGCACGTAAGACAGTTGGCACCGTTTCACCAGCCAATACTTCTTTAGCTACCTCATCAACAACTGGATGATCGCCAAAGAATAATTCTGAAAGTGCTACGATTTCTGCTGCATAACTCATTTGTGGCTGATATAAACTTACTAATTTTTTTACCCATGCTAACTTTTCAGCTGATGGATCTGCTTCCACACGATTTTCTTTAATTAAGAATGGTAAAGCCATATCTGTTAAAACATCAAGATCTAAGGTTTTAATGTATTGGTTATTAACCCACTCTAATTTTTTAGCATCAAAGGCAGCTGGTGATTTACTCAAGCGATTTGAATCAAACATTTCAATGATTTGTTCTGGTGAGAATATTTCTTCTTCACCAACTGGTGACCAACCTAGTAAAGCAATGAAGTTAAACATCGCTTCTGGTAAGTAACCAAGCTCACGATACTGCTCAATAAACTGTAAAATTGTTTCATCACGTTTACTTAACTTTTTACCTGTCTCACTGTTAATAATTAAAGTCATATGACCAAAGACTGGTGCTTCCCATCCAAATGCTTCATAAATCATGAGTTGTTTTGGTGTGTTTGCAATATGGTCATCACCACGTAAAACATGTGTGATCGCCATCATATGATCATCAACGGCTACCGCAAAGTTATAAGTTGGCATCCCGTCTCGTTTTAAAATAACGAAATCTCCACCTACACTTGAAGATTCAAAGGTAATGTCACCTTTGACTAAATCAGTAAAGGTATACTCTTTATTTTGTGGAACACGGAAACGGACAACTGCTTGACGTCCTTCTGCTTCATAAGCTGATTGCTCTTCAGCTGTTAAATTGGCACACATACCATTATAACGTGGCATCTCACCACGAGCTTGTTGTTCCTCACGCATTGCTTCTAATTCTTCTTCAGTTGCATAACATTTATAGGCTAAGTTACTTGCTAACAATTGATCAATCAATGGTAAATAAATATCTTTACGTTCTGATTGACGATAAGGGCCGTATTCACCTGGATTTTCAGGACTTTCTGCCCAGTCCATCCCTAGCCAAGCAAGGTTTTCTAATTGACTTTTTTCGCCGCCTTCAATATTACGTTTTAAATCAGTATCCTCAATACGGATAATGAAGTCTCCATCATGATGTTTTGCGTACAAATAATTAAATAATGCTGTACGAGCATTTCCAATGTGTAAATGTCCAGTTGGACTTGGTGCGTAACGCACACGTACTTTTTTAGTCATTATCATCGCCTCTTTCTTTTTTATCTTCCAATAGTGCTACAGCTATTGCACCAATACCTTCTTGGCGACCGACAAAGCCCATAGTTTCCATCGTTGTCGCTTTAATAGCCAACTGTTGAACAGTTATCTGACAAACTTTAGCAATTCGTTGCGTCATGTCTGCTAAATAAGGCAGCATTTTTGGCTTCTCTGCTAAAATTGTACAATCTATATTGCCAATAGTAAAGCCCTTGGCCTTGATTTTTTTAACAACCTCTTCTAATAGTAGGAGCGAAGAGGCTCCTTCATACTTAGCTTCTGTTTCTGGAAATTGCTGACCAATATCACCTAGGCCAGCGGCTCCCAGAATTGCATCAATAATGGCATGAACCAATACATCAGCATCAGTATACCCCAAAAGTCCCTTTTCATAAGGTAGAGTTACGCCACCAATCACACAACGTCGTCCCTCAACTAGTTGATGGACATCGAACCCTTGACCAATTCTAATAGCCATTACGCTCCCCCTTCTCTTTGTAGATTACTAACTTTTAGCCTCGACCTCATCATGTTTTAACCCGCGTTGTGTGTGTGCAGGTTTAGCAAAAATCATTCGTCCAGCCGCAGTTTGTAGGGCACTTGTGACAACAACTTCAATTTTTTGATTCATGTAGTGTTGACCATCTTCTACTACAATCATCGTTCCATCATCTAGATAAGCTACCCCTTGTTGCCGTTCTGTCCCATCTTTGACAACTAAGACATGTAAATTTTCACCAGGAATAACAACCGGTTTGACTGCATTGGCTAACGCATTGATATTTAATACCGGTACATTTTGAAATTCAGCAACTTTATTCAAGTTAAAGTCATTAGTAACAACAACACCATCTAATAACTTAGCTAGTTTTAATAACTTACTATCTACTTCAGCAATATCTTCAAAATCACCTTCATACATTTCAACTTGAACACTTTCTTCTTTCTGTAACTCATTTAAGATATCCAGCCCACGACGTCCTCGCACACGTTTTAAACTATCACCTGAATCGGCAATATATTGTAATTCATATAGAACAAAATTAGGAATTAATAAAACCCCTTCAATAAATCCAGTTTTAGCGACATCATAAATACGACCATCAATAATCACACTTGTATCCAAAATCTTATATTTGCGATGGGTATCATCTACTTTACGCTCTAAAACATCTTCCGTTGGATTTTTTTTATTTTTAGGTGAAAATATTTTTTTCCACTCATCTTGCTTCGTTGTTCCGACTCTGAAACCCAGATAAGCTAAAACAAACATGATAAAAGTTGGGACGACACTATTTACAACTTGGATATTCGAATTAAATAAGGGAATTGAAGCTAATACACCTAATAATAACCCCAACACAGTCCCCACAGTTCCGAAAAGTAAAAATCCCAAACTATAATCACTTAAAATACCTTCTGCTTTTTTTACTGATGCAACAGCATATTTTCCAAATGCGACAGAAATAATAAGAAAAATAAGACCACCAATTAGTCCATTTGTAAAATTGTTGTTTAATACGGCATAATGATTGACTTCAGCGAGTTCCCAAGCTCTTGGTAGAAAACTTATCCCTAAACTTAAGCCTAGTATCACCATTAAAAAGGTAAAACTTTTTTTAACCAATCTCAATCGCCTCCTTTATCTTTAATATGATTAAAATGCCGCTTCCGATTTTTCAAAAATTTTATGTAACGCTTCTCCTAATGTGGCAACTCCTACAATCTCAATTCCTTTAGGAGCTTCCCACCCTTGCAGATTATTTTTTGGAAGGTACATTTTTTTAAAACCTAATTTTTGAGCTTCAACGACACGTTGCTCAATCCGATTGACACGACGAATTTCACCGGTTAAGCCTATTTCGCCGACGAAACATTCTGTTGGTTTAGTTCCTTTTTCTTTGTAGCTTGAGGCTAACGCAACCGCTATAGCCAAATCAATCGCCGGCTCATCCAATTTGACCCCTCCCGCTGCTTTTAAGTATGCATCTTGGTTTTGTAATAATAGACCTGCACGTTTTTCAAGAACTGCCATAATTAATGATACGCGATTATAATCTAGTCCAGTTGCCGTTCTCTTCGCATTTCCAAACATGGTAGGTGTTACCAAAGACTGAACCTCAACCAAGATTGGTCTCGTTCCTTCCATCGACACAACGATTGCTGAGCCCGTCGCTCCATCAATTCGTTCTTCTAAAAAGGCTTCGGAAGGATTTTGAACTTCCACCAATCCTTGCTCTTTCATTTCAAAAATACCAATCTCATTGGTTGAACCAAAACGATTTTTGACCGCTCTTAGTATCCTAAATGTGTGATGGCGATCCCCTTCAAAGTACAACACAGTATCTACCATGTGTTCTAACATTCTCGGTCCTGCCAACGACCCTTCCTTTGTAACATGGCCAACAATAAAAATAGCAATACCATTTGTTTTTGCAATCTGCATTAATTCAGCTGTTGTTTCACGCACTTGACTAACACTGCCCGTTGCACTGGAAATTTCTGGTTGCATCATCGTTTGAATTGAATCAATGATAACGTAGTCAGGAGCCAACTCTTCAATAGTTTGGCGGATATTAGACATATCGGTTTCAGGGTAAACAAAAAAATCGTTACCCTCAATGCTTAAACGTTCCGCTCGCATCTTAATCTGTTCAGCACTTTCTTCACCTGAAACATAGAGTACTTTCCCACCACTTTGATGTAATTGTTGCGATACTTGTAACAATAAAGTTGACTTTCCAATCCCCGGATCTCCACCAATTAAAACTAGTGAACCTGGTACGACACCGCCACCTAGCACACGATTCAGTTCACCTAATTTTGTTTTCACACGTGGTTCTTTCTTAGATGCAACTTCCCCTAATTTAGTAGCTGTTGTTCGCTTGCCTGCCAAACTAACACGACTATTACGTGATACTTCCTCTTGCAGTTTTACTTCCAACATTTCATTCCATTGCCCACAATTTGGACAACGTCCCAAATATTTCGGAGAGATATACCCACAAGCTTGGCATTCAAACTGTGTTTTTGCTTTCTTCGCCATCTCATCCCTCTTTTTCTCTTAGTACTTTGTTCTTCTTTATTTTAACATACCCACTACGCTAACGCCCTCGATAATATCGCAGAACTCCCTTTTTAATTAAAATTTAGTTTTTCATTCGTTAATAAAAAATAACAACCAACACCTTGTGTCAGTTGTTACTCTAACTTACTTTTATTTCCCAGATGAACCAAAGCCACCTGTTCGATCCGTGGTACTTTCGTCACCATCGGCTTTTAAAAATGGTAAGAAAATACCTTGTCCAATCCGTTCACCTTTTTTTATTACTTTGTCGGTCAGACCAAAATTAATAAATTGAAACATAATATGACCTTCATTATTTGTATTATCATAATAATCACTATCAATCACCCCGACGCCGTTACCTAATAATAAAAAATTTTTCATCGGATTACTTGATCGATTGCAGAGTTGTAAGTATTCATTTTCACCCATATACGCTTTAATCTCTGTTGGTACTAGAACTGGTTTAACTTGTTTTAACATCGTGTCATCGGTTAATAATTTCTCACCTAATAAGGCTGCTTTTAGTGCTGTTCCAATACCCTTTTTCCAAATAGTTGGTATGACTACATCACAAGCCGCCTCAAAATCATACCCTGCGGCTCCTTTAGTTGCTCGAATCGGTAAATTGATTGAGTCATCTGCTGTCGTTAATCTTTCAAATCCTCTGATTTTTTCCATTTATCTCGCCACCCTTTTTTTAAAATTATCCATCTCTTTAGTTTACTGTGAATTTAAAACCTTGTAAACCTCCACAAAGTAAAAAGAAAACACCTGACGATGTTTTCTTTTTACTTTGCTATGAGGTGTCATACTATGTTATCACTTATTTGCGTTCAATCATCTGCATTGCACGTGCGACTTTTTCATCTTGAATTTTTGGATCACTATCCGGGTGTTCTAAACAATTCTTTAAGTTCTGCGCCGCCATGATGCCCATAATTTTATCGACACTAGACCTAACCGCTGAAAGTTGAATCATCATGTCATAACAATCTTGACCTTCCTCCATCATTTTTTGAATTCCCCGCATTTGTCCTTCTGCTCGTTTCAAACGATTAACTATTTTTTTATCACATTGCATCACGCATCATCCTACTCTTTATTAGTTTAAAAGCTCTTGAGGACGTACAACTGAATAAAGACTGTATGCACCATCTAAATTGCGAACGGAGTAGCCATGTTGTTTTAAAATTCGCTCAGCTATGTAACTACGGAGACCACTCTCACAACTCACAATATAAGATGTGTCTTTTGATAACTCAGTCATACGTTGACGTAACTCTGGCAGCGGAATATGAAGACCTTCTTTTAATTTTCCAGCTTGGACCTCTCCTTCTCCGCGAACATCTAGGAACACTGAGCCTTTAGCCAACTCGGTATTCAGCTCATGCCACTGCACCATCTCTGTCTGACCTTCCATCACATTCATTGCCACATAGCCTAACATATTAACAGGGTCTTTGGCAACGCCAAAAGGAGGCGCGTAGGTAAATTCTAATTCTGGCAAATCTTCCACTGTTAGATTTCCTTTAATAGCGGTTGCTAAAATATCAATTCGTTTATCAACCCCTTTAGCCCCCACGCCTTGAGCACCATAAATCGCACCTGTCCTTGGATTAAAAATCAACTTCATCACAATTGGTGTAGCTCCTGGATAGTAACCGGCATGATCCTTCCCTTTAGTATGGACTACTTGATACTCCAAACCAGCTAAATCAGCTTGGCGTTCAGTCAATCCTGTGGAAGCAGCTGAGAGATTAAAGACGCGTACAATAGCTGTGCCAATGCTCCCACGATTTTTTCGCGGTAAGCCTGAAATAACATCTGCTACTTGACGTCCTTGTCGATTAGCAGGTGATGCCAAAGAAATAAGCGCATCTTCTCCTGTAATTTGTTGTGTCACTACAATAGCATCGCCGACTGCATAAATATCTTTAATATTTGTTTCATAGTGTTCATCAACTAAAATGCCACCTCTTAGACCTAATTCAATTCCAGCTGATTTGGCTAATTGATTTTCTGGTGAAACACCGACTGATAAGATAATCAAATCAGTTTCCAACTGACTATTATCATCTAAAACAATAGTTTTTCCCTTATTCTCAAACACAGTTGCCGCAACCCCAGTTAAAATTGTCACCTTGTTGCGAATTAATTCTGCCTCAACAAAAGCAGCCATCTCTTCATCTAGTGGTGGCAGTACATGTGGTGCTTTTTCAACAATTGTCACATCTAACCCTTTTTTAGCTAAGTTTTCTGCCATTTCCAATCCAATAAAACCAGCTCCAATAACTGTTGCCCTTTGTGGTTGATAAGTTTCTGCATACGTCATAATTTTATCTAAATCTGGAACATTTCGTAAAGTAAAGATATTATCAGCTTCTGATACTCCTGGAATTGGTGGAATAAAAGGACGCGCTCCCGGTGATAAAATCAAAGAATCATAATCTTCGGTATAACACTGTCCCTCATGTTCAATAGTCACCACTTTTTTCTGTTCGTCAATTGCAACCGCCTCACTAAAAGGTCTCACATCTAAATCAAAACGAGATTTTAGGCTCGCTGGTGTTTGAACTAACAAGTCCTCACGATCACTTATCTCTCCAGAAACATAATAAGGAAGACCACAATTAGCAAAAGAAACAAACGGCCCTTTCTCTAGAACAATAATTTCTGCCTCTTCATTCAAACGGCGTAAACGAGTTGCAGCTGACATACCGCCTGCAACGCCTCCTATAATAATTACTTTCATTAATTTTTTCCTCCTTTTCGTGCACCTTGCCATAACATCATGCCACCTTTAACATTTATAGCCTGATAACCACCTTTAATTAAAATGCTTGCAGCTTGTTTACTACGCATACCTGAATGACATACTAGATAGATAGGTTTATCTTTAACCCCCTGATAAGCATCAATCTTGCGTAAGGGAACATGCCTTGCTCCTGGTATGTGTCCTGAAGTAAATTCATCCGTCTCACGCACATCAATAATCACTGGCTTTTCTTTAAGCTTATCTGCTAATTCTGAAACAGAAATAGTTGGAACTTTATTGAATAAAAACATAACATCCATCCTTTAATTTTATTTACTTGATACCTCTATTATATACCCCTCGGGGTATAATGCAATCTTTTTGTTTACTAATCTAAATAAACACCTTTATTAACTAAATAAAAAAACGTTCCCATGTTATTTTAAGAAATTATCCGTTATGATAGAACGGTAACTAACTATCAAAAGGAGTGTTAACATGACTGAAAAAACAATTGATTTAGTAGCCCGTTTAACAAATATTCCCTCCCCTACAGGTGATACCGAGACTATTATTCGTCTTATCTCAGCTGAATTAGCTGAATATGGTTACCAAGCTAACATGACCAATAAAGGGGGCCTTATGGTAACTGTCCCTGGCAAAAATGACGTAGCCCAACGTTTCATTACAGCACACGTCGATACACTTGGTGCAATGGTGCGAGCAATCAAACCAGATGGTCGCCTAAAACTAGATTTAATTGGCGGCTTCCGCTTTAATGCCATAGAAGGAGAATATTGTCAGATCTCGACTCAAACAGGTCAAACTTTTTCCGGAACAATTTTAATGCATCAAACAAGTGTCCATGTGTATCAAGATGCCGGTACTGCTGAACGAAATCAAAAAAATATGGAAATTCGTTTAGATGAAAAAGTTACTTCGGCTGAAGAAACAGCAGCTCTAGGTATTCAAGTGGGCGATTTTATTAGTTTTGAGCCACGGACTGAAATTACCACTAGTGGTTTTATTAAATCACGCCATCTAGATGATAAAGTTAGCGTCGCCATTCTAATCCAGTTTTTAAAACAACTAGCTACTACTAAACAAGAACTTCCTCATACTACTCATTTTTTCTTTTCAAATAACGAAGAAATTGGTTACGGAGGTAACTCTAATATCCCCGAAAAAGTTGTGGAATATATGGCAATTGATATGGGTGCTATGGGTGATGACCAACAGACTGACGAATACACTGTCTCAATTTGTGTCAAAGATGCTAGTGGACCTTATCACTTAGGTTTAAGAAATACCCTTGTTGCTTTGTGTCAAACTAACTCAATTCCATATCAACTAGACATTTATCCTTTCTATGGTAGCGATGCATCTGCTGCCATGAAAGCCGGTGCTGATGTGCGTCATGGTTTGATTGGGGCTGGAATTGATGCGAGCCATGCTTACGAACGAACTCACAATGACTCAATTGAAGCAACTGAACAGTTAGTGACTTCTTACCTACACAACTCAATGTTACTAGAAAAGTAAAAAAAGAATGACCTGAAGGTCATTCTTTTTTTACTTTTCTAGTTGCCACATATACTCTTTAAATCGTTGGCTAGCTATCGACAAAGGATTGGTTGTGTGCCAATACATATAAATAGTTTGTTCCCGTTCAATCTCATCAATATTAAGCTCTGCTACTTTCCCCTGTTTCAACGCTTCTTCAGCCAATTTTCTTTGACAAACATAGACTCCCTGTCCCCCTTCTACCGCATCTAGTGCTTCCAAAGGATGATTGACCCTCACCTTAAAAAATGGCATAGTTAGTTTTTCTTGACTATAAAGCTCTTCCAACCAACTTTTTGTATAACTACCAGCATCCCGACCGATAAAAGGTATCTCTGAAAGATCTGATAAAACTACTGAGCCTTTTGTTAGGTAATGATCCGTTTCAATTAAAAAAACAAACTCACCAACAAAGACTTTAAAGCGCTCTAACTTAGCCGAAAATGATTTGAAATCGCCAGCTAACATAAGGTCAACTTTGCCAGTTTCTAACTCCTTCAATCCTTCTTTAGAGCTAAGCGTTGCTATCTCAAATGAACTAGTTGGGTCTTGCTCTTGATAGGCTTTTTGCCACTCAGGTAATAAATAACGGGTACTTACATAATTACCAGCAAGACGAATCACTGCATTTTGTTCTCTTTGCTGATCTTCTACTCTCTTTAAAATTTTCATTTCTACTGCAAATAAATCCTGTGCATAGCCATATATTTCTTGACCAATATCAGTCAATTTAATCCCTCTACCTAGCGGAATTAATAATGTTACTCCTAGTTCTCTTTCCAATTTTTTGATTTGTGCTGTCACGGCTGGTTGACTAATTCTTAAAGTTTCAGCTGCTACAGTAACACTTTGGTATCTTGCCGTTTCATAAAATAATCGTAAGCTATGTAAATTCATGGGCTCCCTCATTCATTAGTTTTAGTTATGATTTATTGCTTAAGTTGTATTATATTCTTTTTATTTCTCGTAGTATAGTTTAACTATCACATAACACGGAGGAATATTATGACGATATTAGCTTTTGTCAGACATGGTCAGACAGAATGGAATCACCAACAACGAATGCAAGGTCGAAAAAATTCTATGCTTACAGATGTAGGCGTGAAACAAGCACAATCACTTCAAAATAAATTAGCAACAGTCGACTTCGATGCTTGTTATGTTAGTCCTAGTTTGAGAGCCATTCAAACAGCTGAGCTGATTATTCACAATACGCAACACTCGCTTTTGATAGATGAGCGGTTACAAGAAATTGATATGGGCGCATGGGAAGGCCAGCTAGCCAAAACGATTGAACAAGAATCAGCTGATGAATGGTTCGCTTTTTGGCATCAACCTGACACATTTAAAGCTTTAAATGGAGGTGAAAATTTTACAGAGGTAGAACAACGAATCGCCTCATTTTTAGCAGACTTACTTTCTGAACAAACTGATAAGACCTATTTAATCGTGTCTCATCGGCTTACAATTAAGGTTGCTTTAAATTTTTTATTAAAACACTCGCTCTCACACTTAAATCAGCTACCTGACATCAAGCCCAATAGTTTAAGTATTTTTGACACACAAACTGATAGTATAATCAGTTATAGCGATATAAGTCACTACGAATAAATTCAACATCCTTTAGACACCTTAAGTATTTCTTAGTAATCTTAAAACTTATTTAGCAAATAATTCAAAAACTAACTGACACTTCGTCATAATTTATTCACAATTCTAGCCTATTATATAGACATACCAACAAAACAACCTATTAGAAAAACTTTTTCATTATTTACTCCTCCAAAGTAAATAAAAATCTCCCTTAAAGCACCTACTTCCCAGTAGGTGCTTTTTTTGTTAGAAAAAGAGGCTTAAGCATGAGATTCTTAAGCCCTTTCATCCACTTACAAAACCAATGACACTGTCCCTAAACGGTTAACTAGCTAGTCGATTCATAATAACCTCTGACCCAAACATATACTCCGACTATATCAGCTTGAGGTCTATCTATAACTTGCCTCTCCGAAGGTCACCTTGGCGAATCACTTTATTTAAAAATACGTTCGTCATGTTCCAATTTATCTTGATCATAAGCATAGCAAGAAGTAGCGACATTGGAGGCCCAACGTCGCTACTTCTTCATGTTTTCTATTCCGGTAAGTCTAACACACCACCATTTAATATTTCTCGAATATCATCTTCAGTTAATTTTCCTAATTCTTTTTCGGCCGGTGTCGTCATCACTTTAGCAAATAAATCTCGCTTGTCTTGTTGTAACTGATCCATCTTTTCCTCAATAGTTCCTTCGGCAATCAAACGCCAAACTTCGACCACTTTCTTTTGACCCATACGATGAGCTCTACCGGCTGCTTGTTCTTCTACCGCAGGATTCCACCATAAATCATATAAAATAACCGTATCAGCACCTGTTAAATTGAGACCTGTTCCGCCTGCTTTTAGTGAAATTAAAAAGACATCTTTTTCTCCCTCGTTAAAAGCATCAACCATCTTTAAGCGCTCTTCTGGTTTGGTACTCCCACGTAAATAAAAACTATCAATCGCCAACTCTTGTAACTCAGTTTCTATCAAAGATAACATACTTGTAAATTGAGAAAAAAGTAAAATTCGGCGTCCATTCGCTTTGGCAGATAAAATCAAATCTTTTACTTGCTCTAGCTTGCCAGATTCTCCCGCGTAATCCTCAATAAATAAACGTGGATCACAACAAATCTGACGTAGACGAGTTAAGCCTGCCAAAATAGACATTCGATTCTGTTTAAAATCAGTCGATGACATTCCATTAACTGAGGCTTGCATTTGTCTTAAATAAGCCATATAAACTTTTTTCTGTTCGTCTGTCAAAGCTGAATACAAATTGGTTTCTATTTTATCAGGCAGATCTTTCAGTACATGACGCTTATCGCGTCTTAAAATAAAGGGTTGAATCATTCTTGCAATTTCTTCTGTAGCCATTTTTTTAAACTTTGTCTTAGGTGGGAAAAAACCAGGCATCAGCATATGAAACAACGCCCAAAGTTCTTCAATATCATTTTCAACAGGTGTCCCACTTAAAGCAAAACGTTGCACTGTTTTTAAATCTTTCATGGCTTGAAATGTTTTAGTTGCTGAATTTTTAATAGCCTGTGCCTCATCCAAAATCAGACAGTGCCATTTAGTCTCTTGATAAAATTCAATATCTTGGCGCACACCAGCGTATGATGTAATAATGACATCGTACGCTGAGGTTTCTGCCAATAGTTTTTGTCGGTCTTTTTTACTCCCTGTTACAATGATTGTTTTTAAATTAGGAGCAAACTTTGCACACTCAACTTGCCAGTTATAAATCAAACTGGCAGGTGCGACGACTATCGAAGGTTCTTTTACTCGGCCAGTTTCTTTCTCTGACAACAAGTAGGCAATTGCTTGAACTGTTTTACCCAATCCCATATCATCTGCTAAGATCCCTCCAAAATGATATTTACTCAAGACCTTAAACCAACGGTAGCCTTCTTCTTGGTAGCTTCTCAATGTCGCCCTTAGACCTTTCGGTAGCGCTACGTCATAAGCTGCTGGATGAGTTAGCTCTTCGACTAATTCTGTAAAATCTAAGCTGAATTCTGTTTCAGTTATTCCCTCAAAAGCTTCTTCTACTTGTAAGCCAAGGTGCTTAGGAACAACTAAGTGCCCATCCTGATAACTTAGATAGCCTCTAAGTTTAGCCAAAGCTTCACTTGTTTGTTGAAAGTCTTCCGTTTCTAATGAAATAATTTGACCATTTTCTAGTTGATGAAACGCTTTTTTTTCAAGTAAGCTTCCAACTAAAGCAGTGATTTCTGTTTCATCAATGTTAGAAATATCAAAACGAATATCTAACCACGAGCCTTCTTCAGACAAATCAATTTGAGGTTGATACTGCACTGCCTCTAAGTACTGACTACTCAAACTATCTTCTACAACAACCTCTGTTACTTGTCTAAATTTAGGAAGTTCACTGGTAAATAATTCGTATAAGGCTTGCCCACTTGGCAATGTTTTTTGAAAATTGGTTGCCCTTTTAACGTAACCGGCATGTTCCAATAATTTTAATAACCGGCTTTCTTGAATATTATCCCTTACAACTAAGCTAGTTAGCTCAGTCTTGGTTGTAAGATTAGGATCAGTGGAGACAATCTCCTCACCATAACGAAAATCTACTCTCGCACAAAGCTTATCCTCTGATATGCTTAATACAATCTGACTTTTTAAAGGGTAATGTACCAATTCCTGCGCCAAAATATCATCTACCACAATCTCACCAATTTCGGACAACTCCGGTAAAACATATGAAAATAAATCTGCCACCTCGGTTTGGTCATAAAAAACTTCTGGTTTTTCTGTTCTTTTCAACAATTGCTGTAGCATATCATAAATTTCTTGTTGTCTCTTAGATAGTTCATACATGGTTTGACCGCAATTTGCCCAACTATAACTAGACCAATAGCCATCTAGTGGGTTGTCAATCATTAATAAATAACCAGATTTTTTAGGTTTTATTCTAAAAGTTAATGGCAATGTTTCGGTTGTAAAACGAATATATTCTCGCTGTTTTTTATTAATAACTAACTGTAATTTTTGTGCTTGTTGTAATTTTAAGATAAGTTCCTTAACAGCATGATTAGGGAGTAGTAAGTAGCGTTGCTTGATACTCCCTTTAACCTGAATCCCATTACTAGCTAATAATTGATTACTGCGATAAATAGCTAAAATTTCTCGTAACAATTGACGGTCACTTTCATTAAAATTGGTATAATTTAATGAAAACTCACGTTGCTCATCTAAGCGATAAACGCCTTGTTGCTCAAACAATTTTAAAAATTCGCCAACATTTTTCACAACATACAGCCGCTCATTTAAAAAACCAATCTTCAAGGCCAATCCAAAAACATTTTTTTCTGGATGATAACTTGAAACTTCCACACTATCTATCTGGAACCCGATTTGGAGAGCTTGATGTTCTTGCAAGACCTTCTCAGTCATCTCTTGTTGTAACTTAGTAAAACCATTTGTAAATAAACTAGCTAAGCTTGGGGCTTTATAGGTCTGTTTCAACGTTGGATTTTGCTTTAACACACGGTTTAACCCCTTATCTCTCAACGTCAACTCTACTGCTACAGTATGTTTACAGTAGTGATGCTCGTGCCAAAACTGACAAGTACAGCGATCATTTTCTTTTGGCGTCCCATCTAATTCTATTTGATATATTTTTGACCCAATAACATCTGCGTGCCAGATTTCATGGGTTAAGTCTTGTGTAATACCAGTCACACGGCCGTCATCTGCATAACGCCGGCCTAACTGTACCGTTTTTTCAGGAATACTCCACTTCATAGCAATTGCCTCATTTCTAGCTGCACCATAGATTTTCTCAAGTAATAAAAAACTTACCTGTTGCAACAATTTTTAAGCTTCCCTCCATTATAACAAATAACTAGCAATTAATTAAAGAAAGTAAGCAGAAACTCTGACTAAAAAAGAAAAAGACGAGAACCTTTTTAGATTCTAGTCTCTTTTCTTTTTAATCTCATAAACAAAATCTGGATTAACTTCTTGATCCAATTGTTTAAATGCACTGGTCATACGACGCTCAACTTCCTCAATCCCCACTTGATTCATTTTTGTCACATCACTAATATCAATTGGATCACCAAAACGAACGGTTACTTTTTGACGTTTAAAAAGTCCTCCTAACGTAACTGGGCCTTGATAGACAGCTGGGACAATTGGGACTTTTGCCATTTTAGCAATCAAGGCTGCGCCACCCTTTAACTCCTCAGAGTGACGTGTGCCACTGGGAAACATAATTAAACTCAAATCAGAGTTTTTTAAGGACTTAACTGGCGTTTTAATAACACTTGGACCAGGGTTATCACGTTTAACTGGAAAAGCATGCGCTTTTTTTAATATAAAACGTAGAATAGGATTTTTAAATAATTCTTCCTTAGCCATAAAACTAAATTCCTTGGGAGAAGCTGCTAAAGCAAAATATAAAGGATCCCACCACGTACGATGCGGGCCTACTAAAATATAATTTGTCTCTGTCGGTAATTTTTCTTTTTGTTCATAGCTAGCACGGCCATTGACAAGCCATAATAACAATCGGACAATTTGACGCATACATCTAAAAAACATTTATTTCGCCTCACTTTTTCTATTTTCCACCATAGTATGACGAATATCAGGCTGACTTGCAAGTTTTTTCTGCTATTAGGTGACTTCGTGCTATAATATAAAACGATTATTGCTAAAAGGAGCTTATGACATGTCAGAACTATTATATGAAAACGAACGAATTGACCAACTTTATGCCGATGATATTCAAATAATTCAAAGTCATGAGGTCTTTTCTTTTTCACTAGATGCCGTCTTACTGGCAAATTTCGCCGGACTACCAAAGCGTGGAACAATTGTGGATTTATGTGCAGGCAATGGCGCAGTAAGTCTTTTTATGAGTCGCAAAACCTCGGCACATATTATTGGCGTAGAATTACAAGAACGCTTAGCTGATATGGGCCGTCGCAGCATTCAATTAAATGGTTTAGAGTCCCAACTCTCAATGCTGACCATGGATTTAAAAAATGTTACCCATGCGATAAAAAAAGATTCGGTCGACTTAGTGGTTTGTAATCCACCTTATTTTAAAGAATTACCTACCAATCAAAAAAATCCAAATCCTTATTTAGCCATTGCCCGTCATGAGATAAAAACAAATTTGGATACCGTTATTCAAGAATCCTCAGGTTTACTAAAATTTAACGGGAAATTGGCAATAGTTCATCGACCAGAGCGCCTGCTAGATATTTTGGAAACTATGAAAAAATATCACATTATGCCGAAACGGGTCCAGTTTGTTTACCCTAAAAGTGGGAAAGAAGCAAATATCTTACTTGTTGAAGGGATTCGTCAGGGTAAGCCAGGCGGGCTTAAGATTTTACCTCCCCTACAAGTCTATGATGAACAAGGAAATTACTTAGATGCAGTTAGGAGTATGCTTTATGGAGAGTAAAGAAATCGTCACCTCTCACTATTTTTATGTTTTACTTTGTGCTGACAATACCTTTTATGGTGGTTACACGATTGATCCCGAAAGAAGATTGAAACAACACAATAGTGGGACCGGCGCCAAATATACTCGAGTGAAAAAGAGACAGCCGATGCAAATGATTTATAAAGAAGTATTTGACACAAAACGCGCTGCCATGCAAGCTGAGTATGCCTTTAAACAGTTAGCTCGTCATGAAAAAGAACGCTTCTTGTCAACATATCTCTAAGTAACAGACTAGTTAAATAAAAAAACTCAGCCAAATGGCTGAGTTTTTTTACATCCCTGGATCATAGAAGTTACCTAAAATTTTGACATTATCCGCAATACTTACAAAAGCACTTGGATCGGCATCTTCCATCGCATCTTCTAATGAATGCATCTCGTAACGCGTAATAACAGTAAATAAAATCGTTTTTTTATCATGCTTGAATGCTCCCTCAGCATCATTGATGATTGTAATGCCACGACGTAAACGGTCCTGAACACTTTCGATAACAGCTTCTGGTTTATTGGTAATAATCATGACTTGCATTTTTTGTTGTTTAGTAAAAACCAAATCAGTAACTTTCCCTGTCACAAAGATTGACAACAAACTATAAAAAGAATACTGCCAGCCAAATAAATAACCTGCTGTAAAAGCAATCATCCCATTTAAAATCGTGTTAATCGCCCCAACATTTCGACCAGTTGCTTGACGAATCGTAATACTAATGATATCTAAACCACCAGATGAAATTCCATTTTTTAAGGCTAAGCCGATTGCAAAACCATTAATTGCCCCACCAAAAATTGCACAAATAATCGGGTCATTGGTTAACGTTGTTACCGGAACTAACTGAATAGCAACCGTTGCTAACGTGACTGTGATAAATGTGAAAATTGTAAATTTTTTGCTTATTTTTCGCCAGGCTACAATGAACAAAGGGATATTAAGCGCGTAATAGATAACAGAAACTGGAGGCTCTTGACCTAACCATTTCCCCATCACAGTGGTAACAATTTGGGCAATACCTGTCACACCACTTGCGTAGATATGTCCGGGCTGCCAAAATAGATTTAAGGCAATGGCTGCAAGCAAGGCATACAGCACCGCTACCGACCCTTTGGTCGTGTACTCATAATTGGATAACTTCTTCTGGAATTCTTTCATTTTGTAATGATTCTCTCCTCAGCTATTTAATAACTACATTATACGACTAACTAGTATACAAAGAAAGGGTAACCCTCTAGGCTTACCCTTTCTTTAATACTATTCTTATTCTTTAATCATAGTTCCAGCAACAGATAAACTTAATTCTGCTAATTGTGCTTCTGAGACTTGGCCAGGTGCCTCGTTCATTGGATCAATTGCTTTACTATTTTTAGGGAAAGCAATCACTTCACGAATATTATCTTTACCTGCTAATAACATCGCTAAACGGTCTAGACCTAAAGCAATACCACCATGTGGTGGGAAACCAAAGTCAAGAGCATCTAATAAGAAGCCGAATTGTTCTTCTGCTGATTCTTTTGTGAAGCCTAAGACTTTAAACATTTGTTCTTGGATCTCACGTTTGTGAATTCTTGAAGAACCGCCTCCTAATTCGTAGCCATTTAATACGATATCATAGGCTTCAGCATAGACTTTCTCAGGAGCTGTTTCTAATAAAGCTAAATCACTTTCTTTTGGCATGGTGAATGGATGGTGAGCTGATGTATAGCGACCCGCTTCTTCATCATACTCCAATAATGGCCAATCAACGACCCATAAAAAATTATAGGCAGAGTCGTCAATTAAGTTTAACTCTTTAGCTAAACGATTACGCAAAGCGCCTAATGACGCTGCCACTACTTCCGCTTTGTCGGCTGAAAACATAATAATATCGCCAGCTTCAGCACCTGTTACTGCTAACAAATCAGCTTCTTTGCCTGTCATGAATTTAGCAATTGGTCCTTTTACACCTTCCTCATCAACTTTTAACCAAGCTAATCCTTTAGCCCCAAATTGTGTGACAAATGTTCCAAAGTTATCCATATCTTTACGTGAATAAGTGTCAGCTGCTCCTTTAGCAACAATTGCTTTCACTTGACCCCCATTTTCTAATGCCATTTGGAAGACTTTAAATTCAACCTCTTTTACTGCATCAGATAAATCAATTAATTCCATACCAAAGCGAGTATCTGGTTTATCACTACCATAACGAGCCATAGCATCATCATAACTCATACGTGGGAATGGTAACGTCACCTCTACCCCTTTGACTTCTTTCATTACTTTCGCAACAAGTGCCTCTGTGTGATCTTGAATTTCTTCTGGTGTTAAGAAGCTTGTTTCAATATCAATTTGTGTAAATTCTGGTTGACGGTCTCCACGTAAATCTTCATCACGGAAACAACGAACTATTTGATAATAGCGGTCAAATCCAGCCCCCATCAACAATTGTTTTGTAATCTGTGGTGACTGTGGTAACGCGTAAAAATGTCCTTCTTGAATACGTGATGGCACTAAATAATCACGCGCTCCTTCTGGTGTTGATTTATTTAAATAAGGCGTTTCAACATCCATAAAGCCTTCATTATCTAGATAATTACGGACAGTTCTCGTAATATCATGACGCATACGTAGATTATTTTGCATCTCTGGACGACGTAAATCCAAATAACGGTATTTCAAACGTAATTCATCGTTAACTGTTTCATTGTCATCAATTAAGAAAGGCGTTGTTTTAGCTGCATTTAAGATTTCAATCTCACTTGCAATAATTTCTACTTCACCTGTCGCCATATTTGGATTAATAGCTGAACCCTGACGCGCTGAAACGATCCCTGTAATCTCAATAACATATTCAGAACGACATGAATCAGCAATCTTCCACGCTTGCTCTGCAGTTTCAGGGTTGAAAACTACTTGAACAAAACCAGTACGATCACGTAAATCGATAAAAATTAAGTTACCTAAGTCACGACGTTTCTTTACCCATCCTTTTAACGTTACTGTTTGCTCTAATTCTGCTTTTGTAATTTCACCACAATAATTGGTACGCTTTGACATTTAAATTTCCTCCTAAAAATTGCTTACTCTCTTTTAATTGGTCGACTCACTTGTAAGTGTCTCAAAAACTTTTTTAAAATCTGTATGAATTGTTTGTAAAGATAGCGTTTCTTCTTGACCTGTTATCATATTTTTAACTTTAACATTGCCTTCGGCTAACTCAGTTTCTCCTAAGGTTAGCACTAATTTTGCTTGTAATTTGTTGGCTGTTTTAAATTGAGCTTTCACTTTACGTGACATAAAATCACGTTCAGCAACTAGCCCTGTTTGGCGAATACTTTGAACAAGTTTCAATGTTTCTAAGTTTGTCTCCTCACCCAAACCAACCACATAGACATCAACCGTTGGCGTAGCAGGCACCTCAATACCTTCAGCATCTAATGTAATTAAAGCTCGCTCCACTCCTAAAGCAAAACCAAAGCCAGCTGTTTCAGGACCACCCAGCTCTTCAACTAAACCATCATATCGACCACCAGCACAGATGGTTGTAATAGCCCCACCAAAACCTGGAGCATCACTCATAATTTCAAAGATAGTATGGTTATAATAATCGAGACCTCGTACCATACGATGATCTATCTCATAAGGAACTTCTAAGGCTTCTAGTAGTGTTTTGACCTCATTGAAGAAACTTGCAGACTCTTCACTCAAATAATCTAAAATTGATGGGGCTTGCGCCACGATTTCTTGATCTTTTTGATCCTTACTGTCTAAGACACGTAAGGGATTGTCATGTAGTCTTTTTTGAGAATCGTGACTCAATTCAGCCGTTCTAGGTTCTAAATAGTCAATTAGCGCTTGACGATATGTCAAGCGGTCTTCTTTTGACCCCAGTGAATTAACCACAAGACGAATATGTTTTACTCCTAATTGACGGTAAAAAGCCATTGCCATCATCATTGCTTCAACATCGGTTGCTGGATTATTGCTACCAAAAACTTCTGCTCCAATTTGATGAAATTGGCGAAAACGTCCAGCTTGAGGACGCTCATAGCGAAACATTGGTCCCATATAGTAAACTTTGTAAGGTTTTTGATGTTCAGGACCAAATAGTTTGTTTTCAACAAAAGAACGAACGATAGGTGCTGTACCTTCTGGACGTAATGTCACGTGACGATCACCTTTGTCTTTAAAATCATACATTTCTTTTGACACAATATCTGTCGTATCCCCTACACTACGAGAAATCACTTCGTAGTGCTCAAAAATTGGTGTGCGAATCTCATGGAATTCATATGTTTTAAACAAGCTACGTGCTGTTGCCTCAATAAACTGCCATTTTTCAACTTTGCCTGGTAAAATATCTGCTGTTCCTTTTGGTTTTTGATAAGCCACTCTTATTACCTCTTCCTTTAATTTATTTACTCTGTTCCGCGATTAAAATAAAAAAGCCCCTGCCTATCACTCTGATAAACAAGGACGTATCTTCATACGTGGTACCACCTATACTTGGAAGACAAGTCTCCCCACTCTAACGATTAACGCTCGTAACGGAATAGTTTTTTACTATTCATCTCCAGAGTGTCCGTATCATCTAATCTCACAATTACTTTCAGCCAAGGTAATTTTCTCTGGAGTAAGTTTATAATGACCATGCTCTTTCATCGATTCATCTATACTACTTTAAAATTACTAAAAAAACCACAAAAAGTCAAGTACTCAATAATTTAATCTGATTGTAACTACTCTAACTGCTTTTTTTTTGCTATAATAAATTATTGAATGAACAACCATACAAGGAGTCTCTATGAAACTAACAGGAAATAAGAAACGGTTAACTCCGTGGTTATTAGCCGCAATTGTTACTTTAGTCATAGCCTTTGTTGTCACAGTCTTTCTTTCGATACATAATTTGAATCCTCAAAAGCAAATTATTATCACAAAAAAGACAGCCCAGATTCACACTCAACCTAAAAAAAATTCTGGTACGGTTAAAGAAGTTCAACAAGGAGATACCTTGTTCGTCCTCAACCAAAAACGTGATTGGTACCGAGTTAAACTTAGTAATAACAAAAAAGGATGGGTCGCAATCAGTGATAGCAACAAAGGTCAAAAAAGTCCTGCTACTAACCTTACAGCTACTATCCGTCAAGATAAAACTAAATTATTACTAAAGCCAAAAGAAGACAGTCCTACTATTACAACGCTAAAATCTGGTACAAAAATCACTATTTCATCTGAACAAAGTGGCTGGTCCCAGGTGCGCGCGGGTAAAAAAGAAGGATGGATTTCGAACCGTTCAATTAAGATGGGTTCTCGAAAAAAAATCGATGCTCCTCTTACTAATAAACTCTACGCACGTCAAAATGGAACCTATATTCGGGCTAAAGCCAAGCGTAGTAGTGAAAGTATCTATACCTTAACTTATGGTGACGAACTAATTTATCTAGGTACTAAGGGCGATTGGTACAAAGTTCTCTCACCTGATAAACAAATTGGGTACCTCCCTAACTGGACCGTCAATTTTTCAAAACCCGATAAAAAAGCCCCTTATCAAATCAGTCCTCTAGCTGATAAAATTATTATTTTAGATGCGGGACATGGTGGCTCAGATGTCGGAGCAATTAGCAACGATGGCATTATTTATGAAAAAATGATTACCTTGTCATCTGCACGATTTGTCGAAAAAGCGCTCGACAAGACAGGCGCCAATGTCGTGATGACTCGGAGCAATGATACTTTTGTTGATTTACAAGAAATTCCCTTACGAGGCGAATTAGTCAATGCCGATGTTTTTATTAGTTTTCACTATGATTCATCTGGTCTCAGCAATCAAGCAACTGGCTTTACAACCTATTACTATCACGAAAAAGACATTCCTTTGGGAGAGGTCATTAATAAGCATCTCGAAAAAAATATTCCTTTAGTTAATCGGGGCGTTGCGCTGGGAGATTTTCTTGTCATCCGTGAAAGTAACACCCCTTCTCTACTACTAGAGTTGGGATATATGAATAACGATTTGGACATGCAACAATTTATTACTAAAACTTATCAAAAACTGGTTGCCAAATCTGTGACAGATGGCTTAACTGAGTATTTTGAAAGCAAATAAAAAAGCAGACTCATATGAGTCTGCTTTTTTATTTGTTTTCTGTATCAAAAATAATTGTTACCGGACCATCATTTAATAAACTGACCGCCATATCTGCACCAAATTTACCCTCTGATACTGGAAAGCCTTTTGCTCTTAATTCTGTATTAAAATAATCATATAAGGCGGTTGCCTCAGCAGGTTTAGCAGCGTCAACAAAGCTTGGACGCGTTCCTTTTCTAGTGTTAGCTAATAAAGTAAATTGTGACACTGATAAAATCTCACCCTCGACATCAGCTAAACTAAGATTCATTCGTTCATCTTCATCTTCAAAGACACGTAACTTACTAATTTTATTAACTAGATAATCCGCTTCCTCTTGAGTATCGCCATTTTTAACGCCCACAAGTAATAAAAAACCTTGTTTAATTTCTGAAATAACTTCTCCTTCAATTGCCACGCTAGCTGAGGCAACTCTTTGCAAAACTACTTTCATGATCTTAGCTCCTTTTCCCTAACCATTTGTTCGACGAACACTGTGAACATCCGGTACGCTTTTAATTTTATCCACAATTTTTTCTAAGTGAGACAGATTTTTTATCATCACAGTCACTTGAATGACTGCCATTTTATTTTTACCCGGCTTTGCTTCCAAACTGATTAAATTTTTAGTGGTGGCATTTACCACTTGTAAGACATCATTTAATAGCCCTGTCCGATTATAACCATACACTTCTAAATCTGCATGATATTCTTTCTCACTATCTGCGGCTGTATCTTCCCACTCCACCTCAATCAGACGTTGTTCAACTGTTTCATTATTAACAATATTTGGACAATCTCCTCGATGAATGGAAATACCACGCCCTTTTGTAATGTAGCCTACAATTTTGTCTCCAGGAACCGGATTACAACAACGACTAATCCGAATTAATAAGTTTTCCACACCTTGGATAACTATTCCATCTTCATGACGCACTTTGATCTTATCAGTTTCTTTTTTGACTGGTTGTGTTAATAACTCTTCCTCTTCTTGTTTTTGACGTTCTTTTTCACGTTCAATACGCTCTTTTTCAGTTAAACAATGTGCCACAGCATGTGCTGTCAATTCACCAAAACCAATAGCGGCATACAAATCATCTTCACCTTGAAAATTAAACCGTTCAAGGGCCTTACTCACTTTGTTTTTGACTAGAAACTCTTTTGGCTTAAACTCTAAGTTTAACAATTGCTTTTCTAGCGCCTCTTTCCCACGAACCACATTCATTTCGCGGTCTTGAACTTTGAAAAAACGTTTGATTTTATTGCGAGCCTTAGACGTTGCAACCATCTTCATCCAATCGCGACTTGGGCCAAATGAATTATTTGAAGTTAATACCTCAATTATGTCACCATTTTTCAATTTGTAATCAAGTGGTACCATTTTCCCATTAACTTTTGCACCTGTTGTTTTATTTCCGATTTCAGTATGGATATTATAGGCAAAATCAAGTGGACAAGATCCTTTTGGCAACTCTGTTACATCACCTTTTGGCGTAAAGACGTATACTTTATCACTAAAAATATCACCCTTTACCCCTTCCATAAAGTCAGCCGCATCATTACTTTCATTTTGCAATTCAATAATTTCATGGAACCAACTTAACTGACGTGACTCTTGATTTTCAGGAGTCTTACTCGTTTTTCCTTCTTTATATGCCCAGTGAGCAGCTACCCCAAACTCAGCAATCTGATGCATTTCATGGGTTCTGATTTGGACTTCAACAGGGTTGCCTTTCGGTCCAATTACAGTCGTATGAAGCGATTGATACATGTTGGCCTTTGGCATAGCGATATAATCCTTAAAGCGACCAGGCATTGGTTTCCACTTCGTGTGAATGGCTCCAAGTACTGCATAACAGTCCTTAATTGTTGACACAATGACACGAATCGCTAATAAATCATAAATCTCTTCAAATTCTTTTTTCTGGGTTTTCATTTTTTGATAAATTGAATAAATATGTTTCGGACGACCATAGACGTCTCCTTCGATTACTAATTCATCAATTGACTCACGGATATTCTCCACCGTTTCTTCAATATATTCAACACGCTCTTCACGCTTTGAGTTCATTAAATGGACAATACGGTAATATTGATTCGGATTCAAATAACGTAAAGCCGTATCTTCTAATTCCCATTTGATTCTGCTCATCCCTAAGCGGTGAGCAAGCGGTGCGTAAATTTCCAACGTTTCTTTAGAAATACGACGCTGCTTATCTTCCCTTAAGTGCTTCAACGTCCGCATATTATGCAAACGATCGGCTAACTTGACCATAATAACGCGTAAATCTTGTGCCATCGCTAAGAGCATCTTCCGATGATTTTCCGCCAATTGTTCTTCATGTGATTTATATTTAATTTTCCCTAATTTTGTTACACCGTCAACTAACATCGCAACATCTGGACCAAATTCTTCTGCTAATTGTACAAGAGTTACTTCCGTATCTTCTACTACATCATGTAAAAAACCTGTCGCAACCGTATGAGGATCCATGTGTAATTGGGCTAGTATTCCGGCAACCTGAATCGGATGAATAATATAGGGCTCTCCTGATTGTCTCGCTTGATGAGCATGTGCATCTGCGGCAAATTCACATGCCTTTTTAACAAATGCAACATGCTCCGGGCCCATATAACTTGAGACTATTTCGATTACTTGAGCACCACTCAATACTTCTTCTTTTGGCATGTGTCTCACTCCTTCACCTGTATACTTTTATCAGCTATTTTATACTTTCCTAAAAACAGCTGTCCTTATTTTTCTAATTAAGTAGTATTATAACAAAAATTAGTATTTCATATCAAATAACACCACCAAAAATGATGAATTAATCCGATAATTTAACGCCTCTTTTTTATAAGCATTGTCATTTCAATAACAGTCTTACTAAACGCTCTTTCCAATTGGAAAAAGGCGGGTGCATTATTTTTAAAGTTAAATAATTTTTTCTCTCTAACACTGCTTTTTCATGGGTAAAGGTTTCAAAACTATACTTACCATGATAACGTCCCATCCCTGATTGACCAAACCCACCAAAAGGTAAGTTAGGATTTGCTAAGTGTAATACAGTATCATTAACGGTGGCACCACCAAAATTCAAAGTCTCCAATAAATGCCTAATCTCTGTTTTATCGTTAGAAAAGGGATAAAATGCTAATGGAGCAGTTCGAGAGGCGATGTATGCTTCCGCTTCTTTTAACTCACTATAAACTAGTATAGGCAAAATTGGGCCAAATAGTTCTTGAGACATAGTAGCCAATTCTTGCTCAATAGGTGCCATTAAAACGGTAGGCTCTATATAACGCTTCTCAGGAACCAATTCCCCACCAGCGCAAACAAAGGGGGCATCCAAGCAGAGCAACTCCCCTAGCTGGTTGACTTTTTCAGCACTTATCAAGCGACCATAGTCTGATGACTCGGCAGGTTCCTCACCATAAAATTCGGAAATTTTAAGTTTAACTAAGGTTTGAAATTTTTTTGCTATTTTTTTATCCACCAAACAATAATCTGGTGCCACACACGTCTGACCTACATTCAAAAATTTACCCCAAACGATGCGGCTAGCTGCCAATTCTACATCAGCTGATTCCGTTACTAAAGCTGGACTTTTACCACCTAACTCTAAGGTAACAGGAATTAACTTGTCACTGGCTGCTTCTAAGATAAGTCGGCCGACACGTGGACTTCCGGTAAAAAATATCTTGTCAAAGGCTTGTGTTAATAATAATTGATTTTGTCTTTGGTTACTCTCGTAAAAGTAAACTAGATGTCTATCAAAATAACTCTGTCCCTTTGTCATCAAGACGCGGTTAACTGCCCTTGTCTGCTCAGATAAACCAACCATCGCAACATTACCGCCAGCTAACGCACCAATCAGTGGATCTAAAGCCAGTAACACTGGATAATTATAAGCACTAATAATTAAAGTATTACCATATGGGCTAGCCACACTATAACTTCTAGCTGGAAATAAAAAGATTGGTGTGCTGACCCGTTTTTTTTTACACCAAGTTGCCAATTTTTTTATGGTATATGTTAGGCTATGCTTCAAAACACCTAATTCACTTAAGTAACTTTCAGTTGAAGATTTTCCTAAATCTTCATTTAATGCTAGGAGTAATTCATCCTCGCACTCTGTTAAAAATAATTGTAACTGTCGTAATTGCTTTAAACGATAAGTGACAGGTAACGTCTGATTTGTTTGATAAAATGTTTTTTGTTCATTAAAAATTTCTTGTAACAAGCATACCCACCTCCTCAGCTTTTTTAAAGGAATATTTAGTGTCCATTATAGCATAGACCTCTCATAGTACTGTAAAAAAAAAAGCCCCCCTTAAGGGGGATGCCTTTTTAAAGTAACTCTAATTGGTAGCTAATAGCACCTAGTAAATAAAGTGGTGCTGTTTCTGCACGTAAAATTCTTGGTCCTAATCCGCAAGTCAAGGCACCCATCTCAGTAAACGTTGCTATTTCTTGCGGTGAAAAACCGCCCTCTGGACCAAAAAGAACTAATAAACGACCACCCTTAGGCAATTGTTGAAGAGTTTTTACTAATTGGCCTTTTTCCCCTTGTTTAGCTGATTCTTCATAAGCAACTAAAACAACATCATATTCTTGAAACGTATCTCGTAAATATTGCTCAGTCTCATATAAAATGACTTCTGGCTGAAGATGACGATGTGATTGCTCTGCCGCTTCTTTGGCTATTTTTGCTAAACGTTCTTGCTTTTTTTTAAGTTTCTTGTGATCCCATTTTACAACAGAGGTCTGACCTGGAAAGCCTAAGAACTGATAGGCTCCCATTTCTGTTCCTTTTTGAACTACCAAATCAAGCTTATCACCTTTAGTGTAACCACAAGCGATTGTCACATTTAGTGGTAGTTCTTTCTCTTGCTCTTCCTTGGCTACTTCTTCTAATAATAAGTAATCTTCTAACAGCTCTGTCACTTTAGCACGAACTGCAACCTCGTCTTGAAAAACTAAAAAACATTCCTGTCCGACCTTCATTCGCATAACATGCGCAGCATGATGAAAATCATCCCCTATAAGTTTTAAAGATTCTGGATCACTCGTATGATAGTTTTCTTTTATAAAATAACGTTGCATTTCTGACTACTCCTCTGGCATTGGTTTACTTAAAATAATACCGTACCAATCACCTTGTTTTAACGTCTCATCTAATTTAAAGCCTTGAGCTAATAGCGCTGCTAAAACTTCTTCTTTTTTATCTGCAATAATGCCTGATACGATAAATTTACCACCAGCTTTGACCAACTTGAATGCATCGGGGATCAAACGCAAAATAATATCAGCTAAAATATTAGCAACAATCACATCTGCCTCAATCTCAATACCTTTAAGTAAATCATTGGCACTCACTTTCACATCTTTTGCAACAGGATTTAAATCCATATTTTCTTGAGCGGCTGCTACGGCAACATCATCTAAATCATACGCATACACTTCCTCAGCACCTAAATGTTTACTCGCTATACTCAAGACGCCTGAACCCGTTCCTACATCAAGGACTGTTTCGCCACCACGTAAGACAATTTCTAATGCATGCAAACTAACCATCGTAGTTGGATGTGTCCCTGTCCCAAATGCCATCCCTGGATCTAATTTAATGATTTTTTCTTGTTCATTTTTTGCTTGATAATCTTCCCAGTTTGGTACAATTGTTAAATAACGACTAATTGTCACTGGATGATAATATTTCTTCCAAGCAGTTGCCCAATCATCATCGGCGACTTCTGTCATTTCCATTTTATTTTCACCAATAGCTAAACCATACTCTGGTAATTTTGAAATTTGTTCTTTAATCGTTGGCAATAACTCTGGCAAAAATGTAGTTTCTGGGAAGTAAGCCATCACAATTGCCCCTTCAGTAATGTGTTCAAAGTTTTCACGGTCAATCATTTCACCAAAATCACCTTCAACAAAATTAGTTAAATCTAAGGCGTCTTCAATTGCCACACCGCTGGCGCCTACTTCCATCATAATATTTGAAATTGCTTCAACAGCCTCACTAGCCGTTGTGATTTTTAATTCTGTCCATTTCATTTTAAACTAATCTCCTCTTAATATTTAGGATAGGCTACGTAATCTGTTGATTCTTTAGTAGCTGCTAATATTTTTTCAAATGCTTCCGCTTGCCAATTCAGCTCAAAAATTTCAGCCTCGTCATCTGCTAAGAAGTCCATCAAGTCACTTTCACCTTCTGTTAATACGTCATTTAAGTAAGTCGCAATAGCAGTGATTGTATGTTTTGGCAAGCCTTTTTTACCTTCAAAAGGCAGAATTGCCAAGTAATCGTCTGTAGGAGGTGTACTTTTACTTGGATCAAACAATAATAAACTATCTTCAAATTCAATTACTTCTTCTTCTGTTTGTGTCCCTACAGTATCTTCAATCGCTTGTTCAGCTTGATTTTGAGCATATAAGACAACAATTACCTCTACTGTATGAGATTTTGTATGCCAATCAATGGCAAAATCATAATTACCTAATTTTTTTTCTAATTGTTGTTCTAAATAAGTTAACATATTTTCTTTTTTCATCTAAATTCCTCTTTTCTACTAACATTTACCTAAACTCTTATCAAAAAAGTAAAGGAGTTCTTCTCCATTATAACGATTAATTTATCAAAAGGCGACTACTCTTTTTGGGACACAACTAAAACAGAATGCTAAAGAAATTTAGCTTCTATGTTATAATAAAAGAAAGAAAACGAGTAAAAGGAGGGACTTCATGCATCAACCTTTAGCTTTTAGAATGCGGCCTAAAACGATAGATCAGATAGTAGGACAAAAACATTTAGTCGGTGACGGTAAAATCATTCAGCGAATGGTTCAAGCCAAAATGCTATCATCTATGATTCTTTATGGCCCACCAGGAACTGGTAAAACAAGTATTGCTAGTGCGATTGCTGGTTCAACTAATTATGCCTTTCGGATGTTAAATGCGGCAACTGATACGAAAAAAGACTTACAAATTGTCGCAGAAGAAGCCAAAATGAGTGGAACAGTTATTTTACTATTAGATGAAGTTCATCGTTTAGATAAAGTAAAACAGGACTTTTTATTACCGCATCTAGAAAATGGTCGTATTATTTTGATTGGGGCTACTACAGAAAATCCTTATATTAGTATTAATCCTGCAATTAGAAGTCGAACACAACTATTTGAAGTGAAGCCTTTGACTGAACATGATATTGAAGAAGCCCTACAGCGTGCCCTAAAAGATCAAGAAGTCGGGCTTGGAAATGAACCTGTTCTACTGGATGATTTAGCCCTACTCCATCTCACGAGAGCCACCAATGGCGATTTAAGAAGTGCGCTTAATGGTTTGGAATTAGCCGTGTGTTCTACTAAAAAAAATGCTGACGGCCAAATTCACCTCACCTTAGCGATTATAGAAGAATGCTTGCAATTAAAATCCTTAACCCATGATAAAAACGGTGATGCCCATTATGATGTTATCTCGGCCCTACAAAAATCAATTCGGGGGAGTGATGTCAATGCGTCACTCCACTACTTAGCCCGTTTGGTTGCAGCAGGTGATTTAATGACCATTTGTCGACGTCTATTGGTCATTGCTTATGAAGATATTGGCCTTGGTAACCCCGCTGCTGCTGCTCGGACAGTCAGTGCCGTAACCGCTGCTGAAAAACTAGGCTTTCCTGAGGCACGTATCCCCCTTTCTCACGCAGTCGTTGATTTATGTTTGTCACCTAAATCAAATTCTAGTTATCAAGCACTAGATGCGGCGTTAGCCGATATTCGCGAGGGAAAAGTCGGTGACATTCCTGATCACTTACGGGACAATCACTATCACGGAGCAGATAAACTAAGCCGTGGAGTTGATTATCACTATCCTCACGATTCACCACATGGATGGATCAAACAACAATATTTACCGGATCGTTTAAGACAAGCCAAATACTACGAGCCAAAGCTCACAGGTAAATACGAACAAGCCCTTGCGCAACGCTATCATGTAATCAATCAAGAAAATAATTAAAAATTGCTATTCACTACTTTTAATTACTAGCATTTTCTAAAAGAGAAAGTGTTTTCAATTGCTGATTTATTTTGAATATGCTATTATAAGGGTGGGTAATCTGTGGTGTACGAATCGTTCCACTCAGTGTTGACCGAACATTTATTAGTATTACTACGGGATTCAACGAGTTCAAAAGGAAAACAAGCCTTATCACTTGGTAGTTTGACGGTTGAACAGCGAAGCCCACCTGCTTACTGCGGGATCAATACTACGGCGCGATCAACGGCATCGACGGATACACCCACTTTTAAATCAAATTAAAGCAATTTGCACATGCAAGTTGCTTTTTATTCTATTAAGGGAGTTTTCGCTACATGCTTATTCGAATACTTTTAGCACTAATTGTGATTATTTTAATTATTACAGCACGCTATTTATTTAAAAATTTCCAACCTTTTGGCAAGATGTTAGCCAGTGAAAATACTGAAATGATTGCTGAGATTCAAGAAACGCTCCAGGCCTTTGGAAAAGTTTGCTTAGCTCTAAGTGTTCTTGGCTTAGCAGTATTCGCTATTAATCACCAAACAATCTCACTTGTCTATATTTGTATCGTAATGTTAGCTTCGGCTATCTTTAGTATCAAATTATCCAAAAAAATTTCCTAAACTAACCAATGAGGTGATGAGATGTTTCATAATTATCAAACTATCTTAGTAGCAGTAGATGGCTCAGAAGAGTCTGAGTTGGCCTTTAAAAAAGCAGTTAATGTCGCCAAACGTAACCAAGCTAAATTGATTTTGGCACATATCATCGATACACGTGCCTTTCAAACAATCTCTTCTTATGACGATGATTTAGCTCGACAAGCAACCGATTTAGCTAACCAAACATTAGCCGATTTAGTAGTAGCAGCACAAAAAGAAGGGCTAAATACTGTTGAAAAAATTGTTGAATACGGTACACCTAAAACATTATTAGCGAAACATTTGCCTGATGATTATAACGTTGATTTGATTATGATCGGGGCTACTGGTCTTAATACGATGGAACGCATCTTGATTGGTTCTGTATCAGAATATGTGACAAGACATGCTCATTGTGATGTCTTAGTCGTCAGAACTGATTTAAACAATCAACCTTATGAAAGATAGAAAACTGCCAACATATAATATGTTGGCAGTTTTTTTTATCAAAAAAGCAAGGTGCTCAGCACCTTGCTTTTTCTAAATAAGACTATTTAAAATTAACCTTTTAACGCTTCTACGTCACGAGCAATCATAACTTCTTCGTCAGTTGGGATTAATAATACTTTAACTTTTGAATCATCTGTTGAGATAACAACTTCTTTACCACGAACATTGTTTTTCTCTTTATCAACTTCACAACCAAACCAAGTGATCCCATTAATGATTTCTTCACGAACCTCAACACCATTTTCACCGATACCTGCAGTGAAGACAATTGCATCAACACCGTTCATTGCTGCAATGTAGCTACCAATGTATTTTTGAACGCGGTTGTTAAAGATTTCTAATGCTAATTTAGCATTTTCTGAATCTGATTCTTCAACTTCACGCATATCACTTGAAACACCTGATAAACCTAGTAAACCAGATTTTTTATTTAGGATGTCTACCATGTCTTTAATATCTGTTAAGCCTTCTTTTTCCATTAAGTATGGTAATAATGAGGCATCGATATCTCCAGCACGAGTTCCCATAGTAACACCAGCAAGTGGTGTGAAGCCCATAGAAGTGTCGATTGATTTACCACCATCAACGGCAGTAATTGAAGCACCATTACCTAAGTGACATGTAATGATTTTAAGATCTTTAATATCTTTACCTAACATATCAGCGGCACGATCTGCTACATAACGATGGCTAGTTCCGTGAGCACCATATTTACGAGCTTGGTATTTATCATAATATTCCATTGGAATGCTGTATAAATAGTTTACAGCTGGCATCGTTGTATGGAATGATGTATCAAAAACAGCTACGTTTACAGCTTCAGGTACTAATTTTTGGAAAATACGGATAACTTTAGCTTCAGCTGGGTTATGTAATGGGGCAAACTCAGCAAGAGCTTCAATTTTAGCTAAGGCTTCGTCATCAATTAAAGCAGACTCTTTAAAATCTTCTCCACCAGCCACAACACGGTGACCAGCTCCTGTAATTTCATCGAATGACCCAATGATGTTTAACTCAATCATTTTTTCAAAAATACGATTTACAGCAAACTCATGATCTGCAATATCTAATGTTTCATTAAATTTTTGTCCGTCACCATGTTTGATTGTAAAGATAGAATCGTTTAAACCAATTCTTTCTACGATTCCTGATGCGATAACATCTTCTTGTGGCATTTCAAATAATTGCCATTTTAAACTTGAACTACCAGCATTGATTGCAATTGTTTTAGTCATAATTTAATAGTCTCCCTTTATTTGTTAGTTAAATTTTTTTCTTTCCATGTGCTGAATTCTTTGAAAAATTGTTGCAATTGTTGCCCATCCTTCAATGACGGCACATCTGCTAACAAGACCTCTTTGACTTGCCCGCTAACATCACCACGATTTTGCACAATAATAATCGATTTACGTGACTGTTTCGCTTTAAATAAACTTTCAGGCAACTGTAAAATTCCCTGTAAATACACCTTTTCTGTTATCCATTGTTTTAGTTCTGAAGCTTGCTCGGTTTCTAAGAAATTGCTTGGAACTAAGAAAAGTCCAAACCCATTCTCTTTCACGTATGTCATATTTTGTTCCATTAATAAATGATGGGCATAACTGTGGCCATCATTCGTACCTGTAACAAACTTTTGAGCGTGATCATCATGAGGATAAAAACCAATCGGTAAATCGCCAATGGCAATGTCTCCAGGTTCAATCAATAGATGTTGTAAACTATCCTGATGGAATAATGTCACATCCTGCTCCAACCACTCTGAATTAACTGCTGAGACTGCAAGTAAAGCATCGTCCACATCAATCCCAGTCCCGACAACTTGATAATTGGCTAATTTCAAATTAATCATGACCGTTAAAAGAAGGTTTCCCATTCCAACTGTCAAATCATTAATTCGAATAACCTCATCTTTCTTATCAACTAATTGTTCCACCAAATAAACAAATAAATAACCTAAAGTATCTGGAGTCAACTGATGGTTAGCTTGTAAGCCCTCTGCCATCGTTCCCTTAAGTAATAAGAGTTGTGAAACTTTGCGGCGTTCTTCAGGTGTTAATTCCAGTTCTTGAAATGCTTGATAATTTTTCTCGATTTTTGCTTTCGTCGCAGCATCAGGCAAATTATCTTGGACTCTGACTTTTAAATCATCCGTCATATTTTCACCGTTTTCAATATAGGCATCAATGAAAGAAACAGCCAATGACTCTTGTAACCATTTAATTGCATCGTCCAATAATTGAAAACCTGTTTCAATCGTGTTTTGAGACATTTTTTTCACCTCTTCCCTATACATAGTATAACAATTTGTGCACCTATTACATTTTAGCGAAAAATCGTCTAATATTCAAGTGTTTTAGGGCGTTATCTTATCTTTAATAAATTTAAGTAAGCAATTCTCTTCAGATAAAAATAGTACACATTTTTTTATTTTTCATAAAATAAAAAAGATAAGTGATATTATACTCATCTCTCTCATTTTTTAGCTATTATTGTCTATTTACATAACTTTTTTCCAATCTTTTTTGACCAGCACTAATTAACAAACATAGTCCCCAATACATCAACGCGACTAAGATATACAGGGTCATATAATCAAATTCACGCCCACCAATAATTTTAGCTTTTTGAAAAATCTCAGGTACAGTAATCATAGCAGCGAGCGAAGTCCCTTTCACTAAGTCCATCGCAACATTTCCCAAAGCTGGGATGGCAATTCTGAAAGCTTGAGGTAAGATAATGGTACTGATTATTTGAGGGAAATTAAGACCTAGAGCTCTAGCAGCCTCCCATTGACCCGTTCCGACTCCTAATATTGCGCCTCGGTAAATTTCCCCTAAAAAGGCACTGCTCGTTAATGAAAAACAAATAATAACTGCTTGTAACGCACTCAATTGAATAGGTAAACCAAAATAGAGTAAAAATAATAAAACTAACCCAGGAACACCTCTTAAAAACGATAAATAAAATTGGATACTTGCCTTCAGTATACGGGATGGCAACAAACCTAATACAGCTAATACGATCCCCAATACATTTCCCAAAATAAATGTACTTATACTGATACCAATTGTATAAGGGAGCCCTGTCAGAATATATGGAATCGAGTCAACCATTAAACCTAGATCAATTTTGGGAACATAAATAGCCAGCGTCATTAATCTACTTCCACCCGACGATCAATTTTCACTTTGGGCTCGATTGAGACGTCCGTCCCAAAAAATTCCTTGGATAAATCTGATATCGTCCCATCTGATTTCATTTCTTTTAAGACAGTATCTATTTTTTCACGTAACCCTTGTGCTTCTTTCAAATACAAAAAACCAGATGTTGAGGCATTAAAATAAACATCCTCTAAAATTTTCACAGGAATATCGGGTAGGGCATTAACAGACATTTTTTGTAAATAATAATCATTGATAATTACATCGGTTCGACCATTGGCGACATCGGTTAAGTATTGATCATTGGTCGCATTATCATAGCTCACCAACTTAGCTCCAAATTGTTCTGCCATCTTCATATATCCTGTTGTCCCTTCACCAGCAGCTTTTTTTCCTTTTAAATCCTCCAACTCTTTAATCCCTGAATTATCACTTTTTCTGACAATTAAGCTATCAAAAGAATGTTTTAATGGCAAAGATAACGCAAAGTTTTTTTTCCGCTTCTCATTCATTGAAGCATCGTTGGCAACTAAATCAGTCGTCCCTTTTTTCAATGAAGCAATTGTTCCATCTACATTATATTCTTTAAACTCAACTTTAAGATTCAACCGTTTGCCAACTTCTTTGACTAACTCTACATCATAACCTGTCAACTGATTGTTGTCATTGTAATAGGAGGAGGGAAATAGCGTACCTGATGTCCCGACAACTAATTTTTTAGCCTTCTCAACCTTCTCCCAACTTGTATCTTGTTGAACAACTTGTTTGTGAGTTGTTGACTCTTGACTCGTACATCCCATAAGAATCCCGCCAAACATCACCACTCCTATTAAGCCAAACATCCTTTTTAACATACATCTTCCTACTCTCTATAATTTTTTGGTAATAAAAATTGTTGTGCCGCTTCAAATTCTTTACCGATTTTAAAAAGAACTGCTTCATTCCCTTTAGAAGCCATCAGCTGAATTCCTAATGGTAGGCCTTCTCGATTAACAAAAGTGGGCAAACTAATAGCAGGCTGGCCGGTTAAATTAGCTAATTGAGTATAGGGTGTTACGTATAGACTTTTTTCAAACATATCGTAGACTACCTCAGCTAATTCTGACTCGGAAAGTTGGTCAGCCTGACTAAGCTTTTCTCTTAGTTGATTACTTTGTAAATCCTGAGAGATTTTGGGAGCTACCGTGGTAGCTGTGGGCGATAGAAATAAGTCGAACGTCTCAAATAAAGTTTCCATCTGATAAGCTGCCTGATCCCACTGGTCTAAAGACTCAATATAAGTAGCGGCGGGTAAGTGCTTACCATATTGATACAGTCCCCAACTCATCAGCTCCAGGTCATTCTTGACAATCCGTCGACCTAAACCACGTTCGATCCCTGACACCATTGAAGCTGTCTCTGCACCATTCATCGCATAGTAGCTACGAATCAACGAGTCACCAGAAACTGGATAAGGAACTTCCGTAACCTCATGTCCCGACGCAACCAGAAATTTTATGGCCTCTTGATAGGCTTCTTTAGCATCTGAAGAAACAGGATTCGCAACTGGTGAATCCAAACAGGCGGCAATTTTTAGTTTACTAGTTAATTTAGAATACTCTTTGATCACGTCACCACCATTATAGTAAGGCGCGGCACGATGGCCTCCTCGAATAGAGTAAAACAAACTTTCCGTATCTCTCATAGATACAGTTAAAGCAAAATTAATCGACGCACCCTGCCAATCTCGCCAACTTTTAGGTCCATTTGGCATGCTGCCACGCGTTGGTTTTAAGCCTATCACGCCTGAAAAACTGGCTGGAATTCTGATAGAACCACCGCCATCACTAGCAGCCACAATCGGATATATGCCACTGGCTAAAGCACTAGCAGCTCCTCCACTGGAGCCACCTGCATGGTGTGATGGTTGCCAAACATTTTTAGTCACACCATATAATTCTGAATCCGTGATATTTTTAAACCCAAATTCTGGTGCATTAGTTTGTCCAAAAGGAATAAATCCAACTTGCTCTAAAGCCGATACGAAATAATCTGTCTCATTCGCTTTACCATTGACTAAAAGCTTAGAACTAGCTGTCTGTTGCCAGCCGGCTTTGGCTTGTCCTAACATTTTTAAAGCAATTGGGACACCACCAAATACCAAAGACTCATGTTCTCTTGAATCTTGGGATAAGGTTTTCAAAGCTTGTTCATAATCGTAAGCAACTACGGCATTATACTTAGGGTTTAATTTTTTTATTTTCTGATAGGTCTGCATCAATAATTCTTGTGAGGAGACCTCCTTGAACTTGATTTTATTAGCCCAATAGATCGCATCTTTTACCATATAAATCGCCTCCTTTATATTTCCGTAACGAGTATAGCATTTTAAAAATCTCTCTCTGATAAATGTGCTTATCGCCTTGACTTAACCGTCATACTCTTACAATCATTTTTTTTAAAGCCTATTATCACAAGCTTTCCATCCACAAAAATAAAAACAATTATGTTTTTAAAATTATACTCCTTGCTCTTAAACAAATAAAAAACACCGACGAAAAGTGTCGATGTTTTTGTCTTATTCTGCTAAACAAATGGGATAAGCCAATTGATATAAGGGAAGTAGTAAACGATACGTTTCTAGCATATACGCCCGCGCCTTTTCTGCTTCCAATGATTGCAACTCGTCTGATTTTAAGATACGTCCGATTTGAAACTCACCTTTTTTAACATCACGCCAGCGTATTAAATCTTCCTCTAAGCTCTCCTTTGTCAAGTCATGATAATTATTCTTCGTATGATCTGCGTTAAGGACCATATCCGTTGGTAACCCCGTAAATAGCTCTGGTTTATCTAATAAAGCCTGAGCCATCGCTTGTTCATTTTGAGGATTGTCAATAAATGATAACCACATCACTACATACTCACCATTAATTCCTAACGTAAAGTGTGGGAATTTTTTATAACCACGCTTATTACCGCCCATCGCTGACCAAGTAAAGTCAGGTGCATTGGCTGTCCGACGACGATGCTGTGCAATATGAACAGGTAATGTGGCTCCTAATTTGGGTGCTAATTGTGCTACCATATAGTCATCTAATTCTTGAAAAATGGGTTGGATTTCTGCTCTAATTGCTGCCATACGCGTATCAAGTCCTTCTATTTTAAAAACAGAAAAATCTTTGTGTGTAAACATTTTAATCATTTTTTTCCCTCCATCTCATGACACTAGTAGTTCTATTTTAGCATACCTCCACTGGCAAATAAAAAAAGTCTAACTTAAACAGTTAGACTTTTTTACAATTTATTTAAACGCTTGGGCAACATCTTCTAACATTAATTCTGTACATTTTAACCCACCACCTGATAAATACCATACATCTGGTGTTAATGAGATAATTTTATCTGTTTGGCCCGCTTTTGTTTGAGCGACTAATTCATTTTTAGCCACATTATTTTGAGATTCATCTCCACCAATCGCTTTGGTACGATCCACAACAAAGACCACATCTGGATTTTGTTCTAAGACATACTCATAAGAAACCGATTGACCGTGCGTTGAGGCTTCAATTTTTGAATCAACTGGTGCAAAACCAAAGGTATCATGTACAATACCAAATCGTGACCCTTCACCATAAGCTGATAGTTGTCCTTCATTTACTAAAGTTACTAATGTTTTCAATTGACTATCTGCTGCTTGTTTTTTTACAGCTGAAATTTCTTTTTCAAGTTTTTGGATTTTATCATCAGCGATTTTTCTATTATCAAAAATTGTCGCTAAGGTTTCAATATTATCTTTCGTAGAATTCCAACTATCTTGACTATCTACTGACAGATAAATCGTTGGGGCAATTTCAGCCAATTCTTTTTGGTAATCTTCTTGACGACCGGAGATAACAATTAAGTCTGGTTGTAACTCATTAATCTTCTCTAAATCAGGTTCTTTGATTCCACCCACTGATTCGACTTTATCAAACTCTGCCAAGTAAGCTGGCAAACTCTTTGTTGGTACTCCAACAACCGCTTTCTCTTCTCCTAATTCCTTAATCGTATCAAGAGATCCCATATCAAATACAACTACTTTTTTAGGGTTAGCTGGAACTGTTACTTTTCCGTTAGAATCCTCAATCTCTATCGTTTTAACCACTTTCTCCGTTTTTACTTTATCATCATTGCTATTAGTTGCCCCTTGTTCCTTTGAGTTACTTGAGCAGCCTGCTAATACAAGTAAACTTGTTAATAAAATCCCCCATGTTTTTAACCCTTTTTTCATTTCTTACCCTCTCCTTTTGTTTTTTCCTTTTTTAAGGTTTTGTTACCAATCAATTATGTTTCATTAAAGTATAGACAAAATCTTTTGCCTTCTAGTTCGCAGACGCGAATATTCATTTCATATAAACTATCTAAAACTTCTTTTTTTATCACGTCGTCTGTTGAACCATGCTTAAAGATGCGTCCGTCCTTCATAGCAACAATTTCATCAGCATAGCTAGCTGCAAAATTGATATCATGTAAAACAATCACAACCGTCTTACCGTGCTCATCTACTAATTGGCGTAAAGTCTGCATCATTTGAACAGCATAATTCATATCCAAATTATTCAATGGCTCATCTAATAAAATATAATCAGTATCTTGGGCAAAAACCATAGCAATATATGCACGCTGCAGCTGCCCACCCGATAACGTATCAATCGCTTCATGTTGCAACTCAATTAGACCTAAGTAAGATAAAGCCTCTTCTATTTTTTGTTCATCACTAGCACTTAAACGACCTTTACTATAAGGAAAACGACCAAAGGCCACCAATTCTCTTACTGTGATTTTTAAGCTGACAGCATTAGCTTGTTTTAAAATAGACAATTTTTGTGCTAAATCTTTTTGTTTCCATGTCTTAACCTCATCACCTGCTAGGTAGATTTCCCCAGTATCTTTTTCAATTAGTCGACTCATCAAAGATAATAAAGTACTTTTTCCTGCACCGTTTGGGCCAATAAAAGCTGTTAGCTTCCCTTCAGAAATGGGTAAATCAATATCTGAAACGACTGGCTTTTTACCATATTTTTTTGATACTTGTTGTATTTTCATCCTAGCTCAGCCTTTCTTTCGTGTAATATTTTGCCTACAAAATAGACCCCTCCAATAAATTCAATCACGACACTCATAGTGGTATTCCAATGAAATACTTGTTCCACAAAAAATTGGCCAACCACTAGCAATAAAATACCCAACAAACTACCCGCAACAAATAAAGAAGTGTGTCGAAAAGTTCCCATGTATTGGTAAGTTAAATTAGCAACAATAAAACCTAAAAAGGTAACCGGTCCAACTAAGGCTGTCGACAAGGCTATTAATAAACTCACTGCCATCAACAATTGTAACTGTAATCTTGAGACATCTACCCCTAAATTTAAGGCTTTTTCTTTTCCTAGATGTAAGACATCCAGCTCAGGTGCTTTTCTCAACAAGAATAACACCACTAAAACAATTAAAATCGATGTGATTTTCAAAAGGGATACATCCACATTACCAAAACTAGCGAAGAGCTTCCCTTGCAACTTGTCGTATTCATTCGGGTCTAGTAATACTTGTAAGAACGTACTAAAACTACTGAAGAAAGTTCCTAAAATCATTCCGACCATTAATAATAAGTATAGGTTCTGCCGCCCCTTTTCCAATAAGAAAAAAAATAATCCTGTCGACAAGGCCACCATCAAAAGAACATTGACTGAGAATAATGCTAATTTATTACTAAGCAAGCCACCTAGTTGATGTCCCATAAAAAAGAACAGCACAGTCTGGATTAAAATATATAACGAATCAAAGCCTAAAATACTAGGTGTTAAAAAATGATTGTGGGTGATTGTTTGAAAAGTAATGGTTGCAAAACTAGTTGCGATTCCTACCAAGACAAAAGCTAACCACTTTTTACCTCGTAATTTTAAAGCAAATTCCCAATTGCCATATGTCTGATAAGTTAAAAATAACCATGTAAAAAAAATAACAGCGATAACTAAAACTAATAATTTAAAGGCTAAACTTGTTTTCAATCGATTCATTTCTTAGCCCCCTTTAATAGTAACGCGATAAAAATGATACTACCTATTACTCCAACCACTAAACTAACTGGAACTTCATATGGTTGTACGACTAAACGGGAAATAATATCACACACAATTAAGAAACAACTACCGGCTCCAGCCGTTAGCCAGAGTGTTTGTTTCATTTGATCACCGTAGTACAATGAAATAATATTTGGAATGATGACCCCTAAAAATGGTAAGCCACCAATTGTCACTAAAATCACACTACTAGCTAGCGATACAATGCCCAAACCAAACAGTTGAATCCATTGATAATTTAAGCCAATTCCTGTTGCCATGTCTCGTCCCATACCAGCAATAGTAAAATGATACGCATAAAAGTAAGCCAAGATTAATAAGGGAACTGTTAAATAAATTAACTCATAGCCCCCACGTGAAATCGTAGCAAAGTTACCTTGTAACCATGATGACATATTTTGTACCAACTGTAATTGGTACGCGAAAAATGTTACAACTGAGCCGATGATGTTTCCAAACATCAATCCTATTAATGGTACCATCACTTGATTTTTTTGTGGCAAACGTTGAATTAATTGAATAAATAACATCGTTCCTAAAAAAGCAAATAAAAAAGCAACGCCTGATCGAACTAACATCGAATTATTAGGAAAAAAAACCATTGCCACTAGTATTCCTAAGCGAGCACTATCCATCGTTCCTGCTGTTGTAGGTGATACGAATTTATTTTGTGTTAAGTGCTGCATGATTAAGCCACAGACGCTACTTGTCGCTCCCGCAATAATTAAGCAGATCGTCCGTGGAATACGAGTACTCCATAAAACGAGTTTCTGTGTCTCATCTAACTGAAAAATGTTTCTAATTTCAATACTTTGAACTCCTATAAATAACGAACTAATTGCTAATACTAAAAGGATTAACATTAGCGTCCATTTTTTCAATACGCTCCACCTCTTTTTAATTGAGAATGATTTTCAGTCTCAATCTATAGTTTAAAGAAGTTATTTATAAATTGCAAGGACTTCTGAGTCTTTCTTTATAAGAAAATAACTCGACTGATGCTTTTAATTCCAAAGGAAAACTTTGAGTTATTCTTTAACAGATAGTATACTTTTAAGTAAGAAGTAATCTGACTGATTACATGACCCATTAAGAAAGGACGTTACTTATGAGCCAAACAGATGTGCAAGATTACTTAGAAAAAGGTATGTATGGTGCTCCTCAATTAAAACCTGAAGAAAAACGCCAGTATTTAGGAACCTTTCGTGAGCGTATTTTTTTAACCATGACAATTGCTGAAATGGCTGACAAAAAAAATATCACTCACTTTAAACAAGAATTAACAGATAATCCTCAACAACAGGTTTTAATCAATGCGGCCGTAGATTTCCCGATTCAAAATGACTACATGATAGCCGCACAAAAAGCTAAGTGCCCATTTAAAATTGTGGATACTGAAAATCAAAACTCACCAGAGGCCATTGGCTTAGTTTATGCTAGTGAAACAGCTGTTAATTTAGAAACAGTTGATGTCACTAAAAAATATCAAACAGTTCTTCAACAAAAAAAAACCGAATCATCTAAGTCCAAACCCGTTGAAGGTAAAAAAAGCAGCTGGTTTACTCGCTTATTCAAATAAAAAAGACCAGACACTTAGTGTCTGGTCTTTTTTATTTGTATCTTAGGTCTAAGCTAATTGGTTCATACGTTTGTGGCGCTAAGTTAGTAACTGTAACGCCTAATAATCGAATGCCTCTTTCCATCTCAAAAAATTCTTCCCAAATTAAGAGTGCTTGAAAATAAATAGCTTCTGCACTTGCTAGGTACTCCGTTAATGTCCGTCGTCTCGTCACTGTCTCATAGTCATCATATCTCACTTTTAATACGACTGTTTGACCATGTTTTTGTGTTTTCTTTAGTGTTTCTGCCACTTTAGATGACAGTTCCCTTAGCTGTAAGGTTACCTGATTTTCTGAGATAAGAGGCTTAGTATAAGTATTTTCGCGCCCAATTGATTTTCGCTCTCTATTGGGATTGACAGGAGCATCATGAATTCCCCGTACTTTTCTAAATAATTCATACCCCATCTTACCAAATTCCTGAATCAAGGCCATTTCACTCCATTTAAAAAGATCTTCCCCCGTAAAAATAGCTAACTCATGCATACGTGGGACTGTTTTTTTTCCAACCCCATGAAATTTTTCAATAGGTAGACTCTTTAAAAATATTTCAGCCTGATCAGGTAAAATTACCGTTAATCCACGCGGCTTTTCATAGTCTGACGCAAGTTTAGCAATAAATTTATTATAGCTTACACCTGCTGAACAGGTTAAGTGAAGTTCTTGCCAAATATCTAATTGAATTAAACGAGCTACTTTAATCGCACTTTTAATCTCATATTTATTTGTCGTAACATCTAAATAGGCCTCATCAAAAGCAAGGGGTTCTACCATATCAGTATAACGGTGAAAAATATCATGAATTTGAGCCGATATTTCTTTATAATAAGTCAAATCACCTTGAATAAAATTAGCACTTGGACATAGTTCATAGGCTTTTTGAGCACTCATCGCTGAGTGAATCCCATATTTACGTGCTTCGTAATTTGCCGTTGTGACGACACCTTTTCCCCCAGTTTCTTTAGGATGACGTGCAATAACTAAGGGCTGTCCTCTCAACTCAGGACGATCACGTTCTTCAACTGACGCATAAAAAGCATCCATATCTAAATGAATGATTTTACGTGTCGTATCTTTATTTAAAGGAAAACGTAATTCACTCATCCCAATCCCTCCCTAATTTCAATCTCATTATACCACGAACTAACGTTCCCTAACAAAAATAGCGTAAACAAAAAACAACCTTCTAAAAGATTGTTTTTTTCTGATTATCCTTCTAATGTACTAGCAATTTTAGTTGTCATTAAATCAATGGCTACTTGATTTTCGCCACCTTCAGGGATGATGATATCTGCATATTTTTTAGTTGGTTCAATAAACTGATGGAACATAGGTTTTACAACAGTTAAATATTGCTCAATCACTGAATCTAATGTACGACCACGTTCTTCCATATCTCGTTTGATACGGCGAATAATTCGAATATCATCTTCAGTATCAACATATAATTTGATATCCATCAAATCACGTAAACGCTCATCTTCTAAAATCAAGATACCTTCAATAATAATCACTTCTTTTGGTTCTTGATGAATGACTTGATCACTACGAGTATGTGCCTCGTAATCATAAACTGGTTTATCAATTGCTTTATAACTAATCAAATCTTCTAATTGTTCAATTAGCAAGTCAGTATCAAAAGCAAACGGATGATCATAGTTCGTTTTCAAACGTTCTTCAAAGCTCAAATGACTTTGGTTTTTATAATAAGAGTCTTGCTCAAATAACAAAATAGAGTGGTCTTTAAACTCGTTTAAAATCGCCTTGCTGATACTTGTTTTACCACTACCAGAACCGCCCGTTACACCAATAACGATTGGTTTTTTGTCTTTCTCCATTTGGTTAAAACCCTCTTCCCTCAAATTATATTCTTTATCTATACTAATCTATATCACGCTGATATTCAATGCCTAATTTCATTATCACACACTTTTATTAGTATTTTATAGTTCAATATAAAAATCATTGAAATATTCTTCTGGTATCTTAGCCATCCCGTCATGTTCATTAAAATATACTAAAAGTTTCTCCAGTTCCGTTGGTGTTAACTCTCGCCACTGCCCCGGTGCTAGCTGCTTGTCCAAGACTAGCGGCCCCATTGATAGACGCTTCAGATAGGTAACTTTTTTACCCATTGCTAAAAACATTTTTTTAATCTGATGGAATTTACCTTCCGTTATATCTAATAAAAGATGACTCTCCTGACTATTACTATGTAAAATACGTAGGGAAGCTGGGAGACATTGGTAGCCGTCATCAAAAATAATCCCATGTTTTACTAATTCTTGATCATATGTCGTTACTTCAGCATTGACTCTCACCTCATAACGTTTAACGACTTTTTTCGTAGCCATTGCCAACTGGTAAGCTAACTTTCCATTATCAGTTATCAATAATAATCCCTCAGTATCACGATCCAAACGTCCTACTGGAAATAAAGATGTTCTTTTTTGGTCTTCCCCTAGCAATCCAATAACTGTTTGATGCTCTTTATCAGTTACAGCACTGACAACACCTTGAGGTTTATTTAACATCACATAGCGATGTCCCTGTCCCTTAAGCTTATTTCCTTTGACACAAACCTCTTGTAAACCAGGATCAACATTGGTACTCCCTCTTGTGATAACCTGTCCATCAACAGTGACTTGGCGACTAACTAATAAGCGTTTCACCACTTTTTTCGACCCTAATTGAGCTTGTTCTAATACTTTATCCAAACGCATAGTTACTCCTCACTTAAGACTTAAATAAAAACGCCCATCACAAAAGACAGACGTTACAGTATTAACATGTCAGAGACTGTTATTTTTATTTCATTAATAGACTTGTCATACGTTGAATACAAAAAGCAATCGTATTAGTTGTTTCATCTTGTTTTACTTCTGAAGCATCGAATAGTTCTTGATCAACTACTCCAGTTTCAACGTCAATCGCTTGAACCATATCGTTGCAAGCACTAACATATGCATCATAGCCTTTTTCTAGCTTCTTATGAATTCCCATCACTTTAGCTGGAGCTTTTAGTGAACGAATTGTCTTAAGCATTGTTTCATATTTAGCTGTGCCTTCTTTAAAATTAACTTGAACTTCAGCTAATTTTTCTTTCGTTAAATTTTCCGCATCATTGGCATCTAAAGCTGTTCGTACTTCCACAAAATATGGGTTCATTGATTCCCCTACTTGTTCTGTTTCAGTCACAACATCATTTATCTTTTGAATATAGAATCCTAAATTGGCTTTCATAGTTTATCCCTCTTTCCAAAATTAATTAACTTATACTCTTTCCATTTTACACTGTTTTGAACAATAAAAAAAGCGTAGGGTTTTTTTATTCCCCTACACTTTAAACTTTATACTGATTTCAAATTTTTTCTTTGAAAAGCTTTTACAATTTCCACGATTGGGATAATTGAAATTGAAGCACCAAAGACTACAGCCCACTGGAAACCATCCAGATGTGCGACACTAAATAAATCATTAAAACCAGGGACAACGATTGTCACTGCTAATAAAACAAATGATAAGAGAATCGCATAGTTAAAGAACTTATTTTTAAAGGCTCCAACTGTGAATAGTGATTGATGAACTGATTTGACATTAAAGGCATGGAATAATTGAATTAAACCAAGAGTGGCATAAGACATTGTCAATGCGTCAGCATGAATCGCATCATAACCTGTGTGCACTGGATAATTAATAGCGAATAGATAAACACCCAGAGTAATCGCCGCTTCTAAAACACCTTGATAAATAACACTACTTAAAACACCGCCTGAGAAAAAGTCTGAATCACGTCCACGAGGTTTATGAGCCATGACATCTTTTTCTGCCGGTTCAAGACCTAAAGCTATTGCTGGGAACGTATCAGTTACGACGTTTATCCATAATAAATGGACAGGTAATAACGTATCCCAACCAACTAAGGTTGCAATAAAAAGGGTTAGTACTTCACCTAAATTGGCAGCTAGCAAGTATTGAATGGTCTTTTGAATATTTGAAAATACTTTACGACCTTCTTCTACCGCTACTATAATGGTTGAGAAATTATCATCTGCTAAGACCATATCACTAGCACCTTTAGAGACTTCTGTCCCAGTAATTCCCATACCAATTCCAATATCTGCTGTTTTTAGAGCTGGTGCATCATTAACACCATCTCCCGTCATAGCTACAACTTTACCTTCTTCTTGCCAAGCTTTTACAATTCTAACCTTATGTTCTGGCGATACACGGGCATAAACTGAATATTGTCCCACTTTCTCAGCAAATTCAGCATCTGATAAGTTATTTAACTCGCTACCTGTAATAACAGCCTCGTGGTTCCCTTCTTCTAGGATACCTAAACGAACTGCAATTGCCTCAGCCGTATCACGGTGATCACCCGTAATCATAACTGGACGAATGCCTGCTTCTTTAGCAACTTTCACGGCTTGGGCCGCTTCTTTACGTTCTGGATCGATCATTCCAACCAAACCAGAGAAGATGAGGTTACGTTCTAAAGTTTCTGTTGTAATCTCAGTTGGACGTGTCTCTACTATTTGATAAGCCATAGCCAATACACGTAAAGCTTGTTGTGCCAATTCTGTATTAGTCGTTAAGACTAATTCTTTTTGAGCCTCTGTCATTGATAATTTTTGACCATTAACATCATAAAAAGCACAACGTTTTAGTAACTCATCGGGGGCTCCTTTAGTCGCAATCATAAAACGACCATCTTTTAATTCATGAACGGTTGTCATTAATTTACGCTCAGAATCGAAAGGTAACTCAGCAATACGTGGTTCTTCAGCAAGGTGTTGACGAACATCGTATTCTTTCTTTAAACCAAATTTAACTAAGGCTGTTTCCGTTGGATCACCAATTAAGTCCCCTTCGGCACTAAATTGCGTATCATTACAGAAATTCATCACCTTCAATGTCATATTATCTGCTGAGATACCCTCATCGGCTGGTTGTAACTGATTGTGTGTAAATACTGCCTCAACCGTCATTTGATTAACTGTTAAGGTTCCTGTTTTATCAGAGCAAATGATATCTGTACTACCTAAGGTTTCAACTGCTGGTAGTTTACGTACCAAAGCATTACGTTTGGCCATTTTTTGTGTTCCTAAAGCTAAAATAATTGTAACAATAGCTGGTAATCCTTCAGGAATTGCCGCAACTGCCAAGGATACTGAGGTTAACAACATTTCAATCCACGTATTGCCACCTTTCAACATACCTACCCCAAACATAATCACACAAATAGCCAAAATTGCAATCGTTAATTTTTTACCTAGTGAGTTCAAATTTTCTTTAAGAGGGGTATTAGTTTCATCAGACTGAGCTAACATGCTGGCAATCTTACCAACTTCTGTATTCATCCCAGTTCCTGTTACAACTCCTAAACCACGACCATACGTCACATTACTGTTCATATAGGCCATGTTAAGACGATCTCCGATTCCGGTTCCGTCTGCAGTAATCACAGTCATTTCTTTTTCAACAGGTACTGATTCACCCGTTAAAGCTGCTTCTTCAATTTTTAATGAATTAGCTTCCAATAAACGTAAATCAGCTGGAATAACATCTCCCGCTTCAAGGGCAACAATATCTCCTGGAACAAGTTCTGTACTCTTGACAGTTTCCATCGTACCATTACGAAAGGCTCTAGCATTAGGCGTCGCCATACTCTTTAAAGCATCAATGGCTTGTTCCGCCTTAGCTTCTTGTACCACTCCAAAAATCGCCATAATAAGAACAACGACAATAATCATGATAGCTTCAACTTTATCGCCTGTAAAATATGAGACTAAGGCTGCTGCTAACAAAACCATAATCATGAAATCTTTGAACTGGTCAATAAATTTTGATAATAAGGATTTCTTTTTCCCTTCATCTAATTCATTATGTCCGTATTCTTCTAAACGCTTCTTTGCCTCTGCCTGGCTTAATCCTTCTTTTGACGTCTCCATTTTACTTAAAACATCTTGCTCAGTTTGTTTGTAAAACGCTTCGGTCAATTGCTTACGACGCTGGTGTTCTGACATATCAATTCCTCCTTTTTTGCTCAAAAGTATAGAAAAAGAGACTTATGTACACTCAAATAGGAGCGTACATAAGTCTCACTAATTAAGACAACACCAGAAAAATATTTTTTTCAGTGCTGGTGATGTTGTCACGGTATACTACCCGCCAGTTACTCCCTTATGAGCTTGGTTCATCATTAATTATACACATCTTTTACTTAACTCGCAATTAATAACTATCTGTTTGTTATTAAATTTTACCTATTTTTGCTAAGTTCATCACCTGTAACGAGACTTCCTGTCCAAAAATCAGCAGAGGTACCTTGCTCCATACCTTGAACAAACTTTTTACGTACATCAGGATATTGGTTTGAAACTTGAGTGATAAGATTTTTTATTTCTTCACGCTTTGTTTTTTTATCTACTGGACAAGGATTAAAAATCACTGGTAACGCTTCTCTTTTGACCAATTTTTTAATCATTGTTTCTTCCAAATATAATAGTGGACGGATTACTGTAATATCAGCATTGGTTAAATAGGTTTTGGGTTCAAAACTAGCCATCCGCCCATGAAAAAGAAAATTCATAAAATAGGTTTCAATTGCGTCATCTAAGTGATGCCCGAGTGCCAATTTATTACACCCCATCTCTCT